>DBFSAO010000140.1:0-10768 GCA_048500675.1 Collinsella sp. | reverse complement strand
TCCCGTTCCGAACCCGGAAGCTAAGCCCCATCGCGCCGAGAGTACTGCGGGGTCAGCCCGTGGGAGGCCAGGGCGCCGCTGACCGGTGGACGGCACCGAGCCGTACGCTTGAACTTGGAAGGGGGAGGCCTCGCGGCCTCCCCCTTTTTTGCGTTTATGGGGCGTAAATGACTCTATTACACCAGACGATCTTATCGTTTTTGGTATTGAGCCTTTATTTAAAGAAGATAAATCGAATAACAAGGGCAACTGCTATGGCCACAATGATCAAAAGCAGGATTGTCAGTCGATGCCGCTTGCGTCGTTTACTTGATGAAACGAAGATTGATTTTCCCTGTTTTGGCGTTTCGAGATAGCGAGCCGAATGCGTCAAGGTTTGCTTTGGTCGAGGACCTCTTTGTTGATGAGTGGCGGATGCTTTCATCGGCTCATCACTAGCTGCGCTGTTTTTAGATAATGGTGCGTCTTTCAGATATACAGGGTCTCCCGAGGCGACGCCCATATGTTTACGCCCCGTTTGGGCATCCTCGAGTGTTTGATATCGATTTCTCGTCACATACTCGGGCTCCGGATCATTAATGGGCTCTTGCGAGATGTGGGGACGATGGAACCGTGGCGGCTGCGTGGAAGTATCTTCCCCCTGCGTCGGCATAAACATTTTGTTCTGGTTTTGGTCGTCCATGATGCCCTTTAGCTCGTTACCAACAACGTGTACGCGCTCATTGTAAGCCCCTTGTTATTTGTAGCTGGGGACATACTCGGTATTTAAGCTCTGGTTCAAAGAACCTTAACCTTCCTAAAACCTAAGTCATACGCACTTAGATATGCTTATAGTACTGGACTCAAAAAACTTTATAGTCGATGTATATATGAGCACTGGGTGGGCATATATAAGAGCGTCAAAAGAAGTCCCAGTCACCTGGAAGATGACTCGGCAGTCCTATAAAGGAGTGGTAAACATGGCAAGCATGGTTCCTTATCGTTCGGTTTTTGGCGTTCGTCCCTCTGCAAGCTCGCTGTTCGATCTGTTTGATGATATGAGCGACCTTGCGAACAGCTCGATTGCCTCTAAGGCGTTCCCCGTTGACGTTGAGGATAAGGGCGATGGCTATGAGGTCAAGGCTTATCTGACCGGCGTCGCCAAGGACGATATCGATGTCGAGCTTAACGAGGGCCGTCTGTCCATTAGCGTGAATGTCGAGGAAGACGAGGAGAACGAGGGCAAGAACTTCCTGCAGAAGGAGTTCAGCTCGTACAGCGCGACGCGTGGCGTGTATCTTAAGGACGCTTCGAGCGAGGGCCTCTCGGCTAAGTACGCTGACGGCATCCTGACCGTTACGGTTCCCAAGATCGTCGAGAAGAAGAACGTTACGAAGATCTCCATCGAATAACTTCGTTGGTGTTCTTCGCTATTAAAAGACAACAAAAGGGGCTGGGAAGCGATTCCCGGCCCTTTTTGTTGTTTAGGACAGTCTATTGAATGGTTGCCGGTTGATACTGACTCGCAGGGCGTATCGAGAGTTTTCGCGATCCTTGGAGAAGGGTTGCGGAGCTGCCGACCTCGTCATCCAGGGTTGCGGCCAGAGCTTTGGCATAGCTTTTGACGGTAAGGCTCGGACGATTGTTATCTTGGCTGATATGCATGGCAATGAGCTGTTCGGTGCGATCTGTAACAAGTTCGCGCGCGGCTTCGGCGGCTTGGCTGTTGGAGAGGTGTCCCCTTGCAGACAGGATGCGCTCCTGAAGAAAGCGGGGATATTCTCCCTCGCGCAGCATGGTCACATCGTGGTTGCTTTCGAGCGCGAGGACTCGACAATCTTTGAGGGTGTTCATGGCTTGGCTCGATAGCTCTCCGGTGTCGGTGGCAAAGCCGATGGAATCATCGAGGGCGTCGAATCGATAACCGACTGGATTGATGACATCGTGTGATGTTGAGTAGGTTTGCACGTGGATGCCGGCAATGGATAGGGCGTCGCCGGGATCGAATTCCTCGACAGGCAGATGCGAAAGATTTTCTTTGTTCGAAAGAGTGCCCCTGCTGGCAAAGAGGGGGCCGTGCCAGTGCTTGCACCAGACATCGAGGCCCTTGATGTGATCGCTATGCTCATGAGTAATGAGAAGAGCCGAGACGTTGTCTGTCGAGAGCCCCAGTTCTGCCATGCGCTTTAATGTCTCGCGGCGAGACAGTCCGTCATCGACCATAATGAGCCCCTGCGGGCCCTCGATGAGTGCGCAGTTGCCTTTAGAGCCACTGCCGAGGATATGAAGGTGCAGACGAGACATAAGATTCCAAAGGATACAATGGGTGCGGACGAATAGAGGAGGAAGCGAATGCCAACGGTATCACAGCATTACGGACACCATGCCGTGCCCGGGGCAGTCGATGAGACCCGAACGAGGCAGCAGGCTGCTCCTGTCGTGCTCATGGTATCAGGCGGCGCGGACTCGACGGCACTGCTTCTTATGGCGTGCACATCAAAGCTGGATATCCAAGACGGACGCGGTGTTGCCCCCATTGCTCGCGAGCGCCTGCATGTGCTGCATGTAAACCATCATCTGCGCGGCAAGGCGTCCGATGGCGACGAGGCCTTTGTGCGTGAGCTCTGCGCGAAATATGGTTTACCGCTGTGCGTGGAGCACGCTTATTTTGATGGGGAGTCGGGCAATGTTGAGGCCGCGGCCCGCGAGGTGCGCTATGCCGCGGCGCGGAGGTATGTTCGCGAGCTCTGCGCCCAGACGGGGGCACCGCGAACGGCGGCTCGTATCTGCACCGCGCACACGTCTTCGGATCGCGCGGAAACGTTTTTGATGAACGCAATTAAGGGTTCAGGGCCCGCTGGCCTATCGAGCATTCCTCGCCGGAGGAATATTGTGGTGCGTCCCTTGCTCGGCCTAACTCATGGCGAGCTCGTGGGCTATCTACAGGTACATGGTCAGCCGTGGCGTGAAGACGAGAGCAATGAGGATATCTCGTATCTGCGAAACTACGTGCGCCATCGGGTGATGCCGGTGGTGGCGCAGCGCAACGCGAGCGTTTGCAAGACGATTGGCGCCGCCTGCGAGATCTTAGGCGATGAGGACGCGTTTTTGTCTCAGCTTTCGGCACAGGCGTTTCGAAGCTGCCTGCGTAAGGAGGCGGCGGGCGCGCTGGTGCTCGATGCCAGGCGCCTTGCTGCGGCCGAGGTGGTAATCGCGCGGCGTATCGTGCGACTGGCAATTAAGCGCATCGATCCGGACGCTCGTCCAGAGATGCGACATGTGGAGCGAGTCCTTTCCTGCGTTGCCGAGGGCGCCGGCTCGGTCACGCTTCCGGCGGGGATTGACGCACGCATTGAGTTTGGCATGCTGGCGTTTAAGGCGCCGGCGGCTCGCGAGGGCCTGGTCGCGGACTGGGTTACCGTACCCGGTCGTTTGCCGTTGGGCGGGGGACGTATGCTGGTCACAGAACCGATGGCCGTTGAGCCGGGATGCGATATCGTGCGCCGCGCCCGTGAACTTGCGGCTGCCGGGGAAGTGACAGCTTTGGTAGACGCGGCTGCCCTGGGTTTTGCCGACAGCGATAGTGAGCGGATCCTGGCGGGCTCGCGTGGCGAGATCCCTGCCGAGGCGCGATCGGCGCGCCTGTGGGTGGACGGTCCCGCACCGGGAGATGTGATGTGCCCGTTAGGGATGAGTGGTCGAAGCAAGAAAGTATCCGACTTGCTAGGTGAGGCTCGCATTCCCGTTTCCGAGCGCGCCGGAGTGCCCATGGTGAGGACGGCGCCGGGGGGTGCCGTGGTGTGGGTCGCCGGAGTTCGCGCGGACGAGCGTTTTAAGTGCACGGCCGCAACGCGTGTGGCATATCTGCTCCGCGTGGTCGATGCGGAATAGCGTCCCACGCCTGCTATTCTGTGCGACGTTGACGGTATTCCCGCGCTGATGGCGCACGGGCTGGAAAATATACCCCGTGCGCTGCTAGAATGTGTAGTTCGCGTCCATACGGCGGTGTGTGGGCGATTAAGCACAAGAAAGGGTTGTCATGGCTTCTCAACATCCGGATATCGAGAAGGTTCTGTTTACGCAGGAGGATATCGACGGCATCGTTTCTCGCCTGGGCGAGGAGATCACTCGCGACTACGCGGGTAAGGATCTGGTGCTGATCGCGGTTCTGCGCGGTGCCGTTGTCTTTATGGGCGACCTGATGCGCAAGATTGAGCTACCGACCAACATCGATTTCATGGCTGTTTCGAGCTATGGCGACGGTGTGAAGTCTTCGGGCATCGTGCGTATCATTAAGGATCTGGATATCGACATCCGTGGTCGCGACGTGCTGATCGTCGAGGACATTCTGGACTCGGGCCTGACCCTCAAGTACCTGATGAAGAACCTCGAGAGCCGCAAGCCCGCTTCGCTGGAGGTCGCTGCCTTCCTGTGGAAGGACGTTGAGGACCGCACCTCGGCCATCGCGCCCAAGTATGTTGGAACCCATTGCCCCGATGCCTTTGTGGTGGGCTACGGCCTCGACTATGCCGAGCGCTATCGTAACCTTCCGTATCTGGGCATTTTGAAACCGGAGGTTTATTCGTAAGATGCCCGACGACCATAACGATAACAATTCCCAGACTCCCCGGGAGCCTAAGATCCCGGGGATGCCCGGAGGCAAGAAGCCCACGCGTACGGGCTGGCTGTATTTTCTTTTGGCTTGCGCGCTTCTGGGCTATGCCTTCTTTAATATGGGTTCCGGCTTTGCCAGCTCCAGCAATACCGTTAAGCTCGCGACGAGCGAGATGGTCAGCGCCATCAAGCAGGATTGCGTCGAAGATCTGACCTATACGGTTCAAGACGGAAGCGTGACGGGTCATTACTGGAAGACAAAAAAGGACAAGGGCGATACGAGCGAGCTCAAGAGCTTCTCTTCGACCTATGTCGGCTCCGATTCGCTTGCCGAGCTCATGGCGGAGCACCCCGATACCAAGTACATCGTCAACACCAACGATCCCGATTTTTGGGGCGACTTGGCGATGAGTGTGCTTCCGACGATCGCCCTTATCGCCATCATGTTCTACTTTATGCGCCAGATGATGGGCGCCAACAACAGGAACATGCAGTTTGGCAAGACCAACGCCAAGACCAACGAGGCCACACGCCCCAAGGTCAAGTTTGAAGACGTTGCCGGAGTGGACGAGGCAGTCGAGGAGCTCGAGGAGATCCGTGACTTTTTGAGCGATCCGGATCGCTATCGCAAGCTGGGCGCCAAGATCCCGCGTGGCGTGTTGCTGGTTGGCCCTCCGGGCACCGGTAAAACGCTGCTGGCCAAGGCCGTTGCCGGCGAGGCGGGCGTGCCGTTCTTTAGCATCTCGGGTTCCGACTTTGTCGAGATGTTCGTAGGTGTCGGCGCCAGCCGTGTGCGTGACCTCTTTAAGGAGGCCAAGTCCCAGGCCCCGTCGATCATCTTCATCGATGAGATCGATGCCGTGGGACGTCAGCGCGGAGCTGGCTTGGGCGGCGGTCACGACGAGCGCGAGCAGACGCTCAACCAGCTGCTGGTCGAGATGGACGGCTTTGAGGAAAGCGAGTCGGTCATCCTGATCGCCGCCACCAACCGCCCCGACATTCTGGATCCGGCGCTGCTGCGTCCCGGTCGTTTTGACCGTCAGGTTACGGTCGACCGTCCGGATGTGAAGGGCCGCGAGCAGATCTTGCGCGTGCATGCCGAGAACAAGCCGATGGACGAGGACGTTAAGTTTGAGAAGCTCGCCCAGATGACCGTTGGCTTCACTGGTGCCGATCTGGCAAATCTGCTCAACGAGTCTGCGCTGTTGGCTGCCCGCCGCCATCGTTCCGTGATCTCGATGGACGAGGTCGAGGAATCGATGGAGCGCGTGATTGCCGGACCGCAGCGCAAGGGTCGCGTGATGACCGAGGCCGAGCGCACCACGATTGCCTACCACGAGAGCGGTCACGCCCTGGTGGGTCACATCCTGGAGCACTCCGATCCGGTCCACAAGATCTCGATCGTCAGCCGCGGCCAGGCGCTGGGCTACACGCTGCAGCTTCCGCAGGAGGACCACTTCCTCAAGACCAAGAACGAGATGCTCGACGAGCTCGCCGTGTTCTTGGGCGGTCGCGTTGCCGAGGAGCTCATGTGCGATGACATCACGTCGGGCGCGAGCAACGATCTGGAGCGCGCAACCAAGATGGCGCGCGAGATGGTCACGCGCCTGGGCATGAGCGAGGAGCTGGGCACGCAAGTGTTTGGCGAGGCGCAACATCAGGTGTTCCTTGGTCGCGATTACGCCGATCACCAGGATTACTCCGAGGAGACGGCGCGCCGCATCGATATCGAGGTCCAGCGCATTATGCGTGAGGCCCATCGTCGTGCGGTCGAGATTCTGGACGCCCGTCGCGATCAGCTCGATCTGATGGCGAAGGTGCTGCTTGAGCGCGAGACCGTCGAGGGCGACGCCGTGAACGCCCTGCTCGACAACGAGTGGAATGCCTACCTTGAGCGCGAGGGCGATATCCTGGCGGCCAAGGAGGAGCGCAATGCCAAGGCGGCCGGCATGCCGACCAAGAAGCGCGTGCCTCGAATGAGCGAGGAGGAGCTGGCGGCTGATGCCGCGGCCTTTGCGCAGGCGGCCATGCAGGAGGATGCCGAAGCCGCATCCGATGATGCTGACGATGACCATGCCGTCGTCGATGCCGACACCGACGCCGACAAATAGTCTTTGTGGCGAAAGCCTCCGCGGGGAAACCTGCGGAGGCTTTTTCTTTTGAGCGATATGGGGCCGTCTGTTGATTGGGGACAGACTTAAATGAGCGTTTTCACGCATTTAAGTCTGTCCCCAATCAACATTGCTGCGGCACTTTGCTCGGCTAAAGCGTACAATAGCGCCTATGCGAAAGGGGAACAGATGATCAACGAAACTATGTATGCTCGCGGTGCGGAAAGCTCCATCATCCGTGAGATTTTTAGCTATGGCCTTGAGCGCAAGGCGCAGATCGGTGCGGAAAACGTATTCGATTTTTCGCTGGGCAATCCGAGCGTTCCGGCACCCGCTGCTGTGGCGGAGTCCATTAAGAAGGCCCTGGAGCTGCCGAGCGACCAGCTGCACGGCTACACGCCCGCACCGGGCCTGCCGCAATGTCGTGCCGCTGTGGCCGAATCGCTCAACCGCCGCTTTGGCACGAGCTATGAGGGCAAAGACGTCTTTATGACGGTGGGTGCCGCGGCTTCGCTCACCTGCGCGCTCAACGCCGTTACGAATCCGGGCGACGAGGTTATTGTTATCGCCCCGTACTTTCCGGAGTATCGCGTTTGGATTGAGAAGGCCGGCTGCACGTGTGTCGAGGCGCTTGCCAACGAGGACACATTCCAGCTGAGCGTGGATAACGTATTCAAGGCGATCACCGACAAGACGGCAGCCGTCATTATCGACTCGCCCAACAACCCGACCGGTGCCGTATATACGCGCGACACGCTGACGCGACTGGCCAATGTTCTGCGCGAGGCCAACGCTCAGCGCGATCCCGAGAATCCGATTATGCTCATCTCGGATGAGCCGTACCGCGAGATCGTGTACGGTGCCGAGGTGCCTTGGGTGCCCTCGATCTACGAGCACACCATCGTGTGCTACTCGTATTCCAAGTCGTTGTCGCTGCCGGGTGAGCGCGTGGGGTGGATCTTGGTTCCCAACACCAATCCGCAGGCTGCCCGTCTGATGCCGGCCGTTGCCGGTGCCGCCCGTACGCTGGGCTTCGTGTGCGCGCCGGCGCTCTTTCAGCGCGTAATTATCGACTGCATCGATGAGCCGAGTGACGTTGAGGCCTATGCACGCAACCGCACCGCGCTTACCGACGCACTAGCGGAGTATGGCTACACCTATGTTGAGCCGGATGGCGCGTTCTACCTATGGGTGAAAGCATTGGAGCCCGATGCGAATGCGTTTTGCGAGCGCGCAAAGAAGTATGAGTTGCTTGCGGTTCCCTCGGACAGCTTTGGTATGCCGGGTTGGTTCCGCCTGGGCTATTGCGTGAGCTACGAAACGATTGTCAATTCGCTACCCGCTTGGAAACAGTTGGCGGACGAGTACCGTTAAAAGTAAAGCGCTCTGCCTACAATGTTTTACGTGAAACGGGGTTTGGTGTTAAGCCGGACCCCGTTGTCATGGACGTTGTGTCTTTGGGATGGAGTGGTTTTACGACTATCGAAGGCTATGCGTACAATGAATATAAGCGACGGCCGTGCCAGATAAGGAGACCTGATGCCCTACCTGCTTTCTTGTGACATTCATACCCATACGATGTTCTCTGCGCATGCATATTCGACCATTGAGGAGAATGTGTACTGGGCGGCAGAGCGTGGTCTGCAGGTGCTCGGATCTGCCGACCATTTGAGCTCTATGGTTACGGCTTGCCCCAATGACCTGCGCAGTTACCAGTTCTTTATCAACCAGGATATCTGGCCGCGCATTTGGAGCGGCGTGCTGGTGCTGCGTGGTGCCGAGGCCGATATCGTTTCGCTGGACGGAAGCCTGTTTGGCGAGGACACTCCTGTCACGCTCGATATTGCCGGCGATTCGTACAGCCGTCAGCATTCGCTGTTCGATTTGGTTACGCGTAATTTGGATTATTTGGTTGCGAGCGTGCATAATCCGCAGATTGCTGAGGGCGCGACGCTGGCCCAGACGACCGAGATGTATATCAATGCCCTGGAGCACCCCAAGGTGTTCATGCTGGGTCACACGGGGCGTTCGGGCGTGCCGTTCGATATCGACGAGGTGCTGTTGGCAGCTAAGGCCAAGCACAAGATTATCGAGATCAACAACCATAGTCTTGAACACGGTGTCGACACTGAGCATTGGGCCGTATGCCGCAAGATTGCCGAGCGCTGCGCCGAGCTGGGCGTGGGCATTGGCGTGTCGACCGATGCCCACATTGGCATGGCCATTGGCAAGCTCGATCACGCGCGCAAGATGCTCGACGAGATTCACTTCCCACTGGATTTGATCGTGACGCGCGACCGCGAGACGCTGCTGTGCGAGATGGCGGCAGCCGGCGTGTGCGATCTGCGCAATGGGATGTAGCGGAGTTTATAAACCAAGCGAAGGGGGCGGCCCAGGCGGGTCGCCCCCTTTCTTGTCCCAAACATCTACTGAGGTTGGTTAGCGGCGTTCGAGGACCGCTACGGTTTCGGTGTGGTCGGTGTGAGGGAACATGTCGACTGGCGTGATCTTGAGCAGGCGATAGCCTCCGTCGAGGAGCTGGTGCAGGTCGCGCTCTTGGGTCACGGGGTTGCAGCTGATATAGGTGATGCGGCGCGGCTTAAGTGCGCAGGCAGCTTCGAGGAACTCGGGCGTGGAGCCGGCGCGCGGCGGGTCGATGGAAAGAACGTCGACGCGTTCGTTGTTGTCGGCGGCATCCAGGATGTAGTCGGTGGCGTCGTCGGCCATAAACCAAGCGCTGCGGGTGAGGCCGTTGAGCTCGGCATTGCGACGTGCGTCGGCAATGCCCGCCGGGTTGCGCTCAACGCCGAGCAGCATAATGCCGATACCCTTGTTCTGGGCATCTTTAGCTGCGCAAAGACCGATGGTACCGCTGCCACAGTAGGCATCCATGAGCACATCGCCCTGGTGCAAATCCATGCCGTCGATAGCGAGCTGATAGAGCAGCTCGGTCTGTTGCGGGTTGGTCTGATAAAACGCGGTGGGGGAGATGTCGAATTCGCAGCCGAGCAGCTGGTCGCGCATGCATTCGGCGCCATACACGATGCGGGTTTCCTCGCCGAGGATGGCGTTGCCGGGGCGTCCGTTGATGTTTTGGGCGACGGTGACGATGCGCGGATCGAGTGCGGCGACAGCCTCAAAGAACTCCTGCGCATGCGGCAAGTCGCGCTGAGCGGTCACGAGCGTGACCATGACCTGGTCGGTACGCCAACCGCAGCGGACGACGGCATAGCGAAGCAAACCAAGATGCTTGTCCTCATTAAAGGCGGGAATATGCAGCCGCTCAGCTTCGCGTGCGATGCCGTTGAGAATCTGACGGGCGCCCGGTGCCTCGACGGGGCATTCGGGTACGGCAACGATCTTGTGCGTGCCGCGCTCAAAGAAACCGCAACGGACAGCGCCCTCCTTACCGGGAGCAAAGGGAGTGGCGGCCTTATGGCGAAAACCGCGCGGCGCAGGATATTTGCCCGGGTCGCCCAGGGTGACACCCATGCCACGAATAGGATCTACAGCAATGCCCTCACGCTCACAAAGCGAAGCAAAAAGCTCCTCCATAGCAGCCTGCTTAGCTGCCAACTGCTTTTTATAAGGACGATTGAGCGCCGTGCATCCGCCACAAGCTCTCATGATGGAACAGGGAGACTTGGGATCCACAGCCTTACGCGCAGGCGAAACCGGATCTTTATGCGGACGCTTGGAGCGAGTCTGAGACGCTTTGTCTCCGCCTCGACGAGAGTCAGAACGCTTGGTCTTAGCCCTGCTCTTGGTCGATTTGCTTTTTGCAGCTTTAGAAGACTTGGATTTCGTAGAAGATTTCTCCTCCTTCGACCCCTCAACCGCCTCCACCAAAGCACGACGAGCCCTACGCTCCGCACGAGATTCTGCCATCAATAACTCCACTTATTCATGAATTAAAGCTGCAAGTATTGTACCGTGCCAAGCCAGCAGACGATATACAAGCGGTTTATTCGTGTCAGTGATAAGCCCAACGACGGTTGCCCGCCGCGTGAGGGGTGTGGGGGTTAAGTTTATCGCGAGTTCCGCACGAACAGGAGGCCACTTAA
>DBFSAO010000014.1:0-5825 GCA_048500675.1 Collinsella sp. | reverse complement strand
CTTCGCAACAGCAGACGCAAAGGCGCAAGGAGCAGCCGAGCCACGAGCGGAACCCCAACATCGGGCAGGGCAGGTAGCAAGGAAAGGGCCGATGGAGCAGAGCGTCCATCGACCCTTAATCAAGTCTGGTCTATTCGGTTGACCGTCGCGTCAATTCCGCAGCCGGTGAACGAGTCGGCTTAGATCCGCGCAAGCGCGGAACACGCCGCCCCGTAGTCACCGCCTGCTACATTGACCCGCCTGCGGCAACCGTTTAAGCCTGTGCGGCAAGATAGTAGTCGAGCGCGTCCCTGTAGACCGAAGACGGCTTCACGCCCTTGCTGCGGGCTATCATGGCCACTCTCTGCGTGTCCTTCGCGTCGTAGACTACCGTCACGCGGCGGGTTCCGACCGCGTCGAGGTGCGAGCCGCTGAACACCTTGCCATCGGGTTCCGGCTCGAAGCTGCCGTCCTCGTAGGGCGCGGCCATACGGTCGAGGTCGGCATCGGTGATGCCGTGCTTCGCCATGAAATCGTTCACGTTCATCAAAATCACCTCTCCAAGCCGAGTTCCCTGAGCGTCTTGCCGCTCGGCGGGGTCATCCCGTGGTAGACGAAGAAGTAGTCATCGTCGGCATCGTAGATGTAGACGAGCTCGACCAGCCTGCTGCGGGAGTCCGTGCCGACGGCAATCCACTCGCCCGATTCGCGTTGCTTGTAGCGAATCATCGACCGCATCGCGGCCATCACGTCCGCTTCGCTCACCTCGGGGTGCCGCCTGCTGATTCTGGGGTGAACCCCTATCTGGCTCATGCCCGCTCTCCTTTCGATATGATATGAAATCATATCATATCTTTCTATCGGGAGAAATACGCCTGCACTTCAAGTGCCAGACAAATGCCAGACGCTTTTATCGGGGAAGCTTCCGGGAGGGGTTCCAGAGGGAGCCTTTTCTTCTGGCTCTGGGTGTACAATAAAATCATTGATAATATAACGTGCCTATGAGGGCTTCCGGGATGGGTTCCAGAGGGAGCCTTTTTCTCTGGCTCTAGGTGTAAAATTGCAGTATTGATAATATAACGTGCCTATGAGGCTTCCGGGATGGGTTGGTGAGCGGGTTGTCTCTTGAGTCTGTTCTTCTCGAATACGGGGCTTCCGAGGTGTCGGCCATGGAAGTCTACTCGGACATCTTCCAGCTCGGCGATGGCTTCATCCAGACGGAGGGCGAGCCGGGTGGGCTGCACAAGGCCAACCCGATAATCCTCGGCTCGTTCGGCGGGCATTACGACAGCGACGGGAAGCTCGTCGGAGACAGGAGACGGCGCCGAATCCTGTTCGAGGACACGTTCGAGGAGACCCTTGCCGAGTTCAGCGATGCGAACTGGGCGATAACGAACGGTCTCACCTACTGGGGCAGGGCGAACACCGCCGACGCGCAGAGCAAGATGTGCGCCATGATTTTCGACCTCGACGGTCAGGATGACGGCACGCTCACGGCCTTCCTGTACAACTGCCGAAGCGACTACCCTGTTTATCCCGAGCCGAACTACATCATCCTGAGCGGCCACAACGTTCATCTGTACTACGTCCTCGAGGACCCCGCCGACCTATACCCGAACACCAAGAGCCTGCTGAAGGACATGAAGTACCACCTGACCGACAGGATGTGGAACAAGTACACATCGAGGGAATGGGAGCACCCGCAGCATCAGGGCATCAACCAAGGGTTCCGCGTCATCGGCGGCAAGACGAAGGACGGCGGCACGGTCAGGGCGTTCGCGGTCAACACGCACCCCTTCTCGCTCGAAGAGCTGAACGACTTCCTTCCCCCGGAACAGCAGGTAGACCTGTCGAAGAAGTGGAGGGAGACGAGGTACACGCTCGAACAGGCCAAGGAGAGATTCCCCGAGTGGTACGAGAAGGTCATCGTCGGCGGCGGACGCGCCGACGGCTCATGGGATGCCAAGGAAGACCTCTACAACTGGTGGCTGCGCAAGATACGCGCGGGTGCGACGTTCAGCCATAGGTACTTCTGCCTGATGGCTCTGGCGATATACGCCGTGAAGTGCGGCATCACCGACCGCGAGCGCGTCAAGGCGGACATGGATTCGCTGGTGCCGTTCCTGGATTCGGTAGACACCGAGCACCCGTTCGGCAACGACCATGAGGTCGAGAACGCTCTCGAATGCCTCGACCTGCGGTACAAGAAGTTCCCCATCAAGGACTTGGAGAGGATATCGGGAATAGCGATCCCAAAAAATAAGCGGAACTACAGGAAGCAGCCGCAGCACATGGCGGTTATGCGGGCGATTCAAGGAGTTACCGACCCAGAAGGGAACTGGCGGAACAAAGACGGTGCGCCGAAGAAGTGCGACCTAATCCGCGCCTATGCCCGGGAGCATCCCGATGCCAACCATTCGGATATAGCGAAGGCGCTGGGCGTGTCGCGTCCTACCGTCATCAAGTGGTTAAGGGGCTGGAAGTGCGACACCGACGGTCTGCCGGACGGCGCGTGGTACGAGGACGGTCATATCCACGTCGATATGACGGAGCCGAAAACCGATTGATTCTTGCCTGCTTTGCATTTGGGTGGTGAAATGGGCTGATACACAGGGTGATACACACCGAGATACACAGGAGATACACGTGCCGCAGAAGATGTTCAGGCTTACAGATGAGCAAATCTGTAAGTTAAAAAATGCTGCCGAGCTGCGCGGATGTTCACAGACTGATTTAGTTCGCGGGTTCATCGACTCGCTCGACGAAGAGCCATCAGATACACAGGGTGATACACACCGAGATACACAGGAGATACACGGTGGCGTGCAGCAGAAAGAGACCGATTCACGGGCGTTGACCGCGCTCGTCGAGCAGTTGGCCGTCAAGGATGCGCAGCTCGCCAAGAAGGACGAGCAGATAGCCAAGCTCATGGAGACGGTGGCCGACGGCACCAAGGCCGTGCAGGGCGCTCAGGCGCTCCACCACGAGACGGCGCAGGCGCTCGCGCTGGAATCGACCGAGCAGAAGCTGAGCCGATGGCAAAGGCTCAGGAGGGCTTGGAGGGGCTAGCCATGAAGTGGAACGTATCCGTGCTGCGCAGGTCGGGTGAATGCGAGCGCACCGAGGTGGCTGACTTCGAGCTGTCGGAGTTCTTCAACCGAATCGCGAGCGTCGAGGGAAAGGCGTGGGTTCTGTCGGTCGAGCGCGTCGGCGATGTGGGCGATTCCGCGCTCGTCGAGCCTGACGGCGATGAACTCGTGTCGCAGCTCGGCAAGCGCCGCTGGCGCGTCATGGGAGACCCGGAGGACGGCTGGTGGGTCGAGGTCGATTCAGACGGCAGCGAGCTTCCGGGCGATTGGGAGTATGACCGAAAGGGCGGGTACGTCTACTGCTCGTTCAGCTGATTTGGCACAAATGAACGTCTGAGAGCCGTTTTAAGGCTCCGAAACATGGCCGCAGAAGAGTTCTGCGGCCATGTTCTTTTAAGGCCGATTCTGGGCATCTGGCGAGTGCCGCTACACCTGCTGGCGCTTTGCCTTCTCCCACTCGCGAAGGCGCTTGCTCGCCCCATCCGTGTCGAGCGGCTGCGTACCGCACGCCGAAATCTCGTCGGCGTGCCCGGCGATGAACGCGGCGAGCGCGTTCCAATCGACCGACTTCCAGTCACCGCCCGGGGCCTTCGCCATCAGCAGGCCGCCAGCGACCATGACGGCGTGGTTCCTCGCCTTGCGCTCGGACTTCGCAAGCTCGCGCTTCTTGCGCTGAATCTGCGCTTCGAGCTGCCTTTTGCGTTTTTCCAATTCCTCAAGCGTCGCCATGCGGAACCACCTTGCCAAATCCGTTGAAATTGTCCGCGTCGGCGGCGGCACCGACGCTACCCGTGCATATGGTAGGCCATTTCGCGGCGGCGCGGAATGGCTATAATATCTTTAGCCAGTAGGGATAAAGCGCACTTATATGTCACGCCTGCGGCATGACGTGCGCCGCTGCGCGGGGCTTCTCCGTCGGAACGGTCAGGCCGTCCGACTGCGCGACCGCTCCGCAGTCTTGCCATTCGCCCGCAGCGATTCCGGAATCATCGCGGGCTGCGCGATGCCGTCGCGGCGGCGCTCCGGCATCTTGCCAAGGTTCGTCCACGGGAGGTCTGGCGGTGGCCATCTTTCACTGCAACATATCCGTCGCGTCCCGCGCCGACGGCGCGTCCGCCGTCGCTGGTGCCGCATACATATCGCGCTCGGCCATCGAGTTCGAGCGCGAGGGAACCATGTTTGATTTCACCAAAGCCCATAGGCACGAGCGTCTGGTGGCGGATTTGGGAATCGCGCTGCCAGACAACGCGCCGAAGCGGTTCGGCGAGCGCGGTGCGCTGTGGAACGAGGTCGAGCGCGTCGAGAAGAAGGCCGACGCGCAGCTCTGCCGCCGAATCGAGTGGGCGCTGCCCGACGAGCTGCCGGACGACGAGAAAATCAGGCTCGCGAGGAAACACGTGGCGCAGCGCGCAGCCGCCGGCCACGTGGTCGATGCGTGCATCCATTGCAACGTCGACGGAACGAACTGGCACGTGCACGAGCTTGAACCGCTGCGCCCCGTCGGCGAAAACGGGTTCCTCGCAAAATCGGAGAATGTCTACGTGTGCAGGAAGCTCGGCGAGAAAGATGACAGGAAGGCGAGCGCCAAGGAGTTCGCCTTCCTGAAAGCCGAGGGATGGGAAAAGGTCTACAGGTACCGAATCGGCGGCGAAACGCGATGGCTCACGCCGACGGAAGCCGCCGCGCGGGTGCGTGGCAAACTCGGGCAATCGGCAGACCCGGAAGACGTATCCGAGCTGACAAGAAAGAGCAGGCAGGGGCGCAATCCGAAGCAGGAGACGCGATACCTTACCGACTGGAACGAGCCGACCAAGGCCGAGGAATGGCGCTCCGAAATCGCGGCGCTCATAAACGACGCACTCGAAGAGAACGGGTTCGATGGGCGCGTAGACCATAGAAGCTACGAGCGCCAAGGCGTCGAGCGCGTCCCGCAGGTGCACGAGGGAAGCCGCGTCCGTGCCATGGAGAACCGCGCCAAGGCCGAAGCCGAAGCGGCGGGGGTCGAATACGAACCCGTGACCCTGCGCGGTGCCCAGAATGCCGAGCGCCGTATGGCGAACGCCGAGATGGCCGAAGCGTCGAGGGAACTCGACATGTGGTGCAGACCGACCGTCATGGACGCGCTGCTGCGCAACCTGCGCGGGCTTTGCCTCTATGCGCTCGATGCCGCCAAGGGGTTCCGCGACTTCAGGGAAAGGCTCAAGGGCTGGGGCGCGGCAACGGCTTGGAAGGGTCGCGACTTCTGGGTCTACGACGAGGACGAACCGCGTGCCGCGTCCCTCATGGCAGACCTCGACCCCAAGCTCGGCGAATATCTTTCCGACAATTCCGCCGAGGTCGAATCAGAACGTATCTCTTGCATGAGGGATGCCTACATCGCCGACGTGAAGCGCCGCGAGAAGGAATACAGGGGCGGCGTGAGCGCGGAATCGCGCGGCGGCGGGTACATGCTCGCCGACATGCCGAAGCTCAAGTTGCCGCGCCCGACACCGGAAATCGCCGACGATGCTGACGTAAAGCAGGCAATCTCGTCCGCTTGGCAGAGATGCGACGCGTGGCGGCTGAGCCATGCGAAGGACGCTCCCAAGCCAAAGCCGAGACCGGGCGGCGGTTCCGCTTCGCAACAGCAGACGCAAAGGCGCAAGGAGCAGCCGAGCCACGAGCGGAACCCCAACATCGGGCAGGGCAGGTAGCAAGGAAAGGGCCGATGGAGCAGAGCGTCCATCGACCCTTAATCAAGTCTGGTCTATTCGGTTG
>DBFSAO010000139.1:0-3290 GCA_048500675.1 Collinsella sp. | reverse complement strand
GACCTCAGGTGGACGTCCATCCCGAACGCGGTAGAATACTTTGGCATGGGAGCCTCCCAACCTCGTTGCGGCGCGGCTGCGCCTATGGCACTTCGACATCATTGTCGCAGCCCCGACCCGCGGTCACGAGCGGGGGCTCCTGTCTTTTTAGCGCCCTCGGATTGGGTCATAGTGTCTGTCCGTCCTCTGCCTGCGGCGTTGTCTTGCTCCGGATGCGGCAGTTAGGGACGTTCCTTTTCTGCCGGCAGCTTGGGACACTCCTTGTAGTCATTGGGGACGTTCTTAAATGACTACTTGCTCGCGAACAGCCAGACTAGGATGATCACCAGGATTGCGGCGACGATGCAGACGATGGCGCCGGTGAATTTGATGCGTGAGTCGCGGGTGCGCTCGCGCACCGCGTCCTCGGTGGCCTCGAGCTGGGCGACTTCTCGCTCGGTCTCGGCGTGTTCGGCTTTGTCTCGGGCCAAGGATCCTGCAAGCGACTCAGTGATCTCTGGATGGTCATGCACCTCGGTCGCCTGCTCGATGATCGACTGTGCATGTGCGGCATCTGCTTGGGCGTTGGCGATGCTTTGCTCTTGGTCGCGGCGTGCCTTGTCCTCGGCGGCTATCTTCTCGCGCAGTTCGCGCTGGCGCGTCGTGGCGGCAGTTTTCGCCGTCTGCAGCTCGTCGCGCGCGGCATCGGCCTCTGCCGTCACGGCCTGATGGGCTCGCTTGGCGTCGGCGATGGGGGCCTGCGCCTGTTCGACGGCCTGCTCGGCTGCGGCAAGCGAGTGCTCAAGGTCGGCGGTGATGCGCGGGACATCTTCTTCGGCTTTTCGCAGGGCATCTGCCGTGTCGGAGATCTGCATCGAGAGCTCGCTGGTGCGCACCGTATAGTTGGCGGGATTTGCCGAGGGATTGCGTTGCAGCTCGGCATACTCATGGCGCAGCGTCTCGAGCTGGGCGCGCGTGGCGTCGACGGTTTGTTGTGCGGCCGCAATGCCGGCGTCTCGCTCGGCCTTCACCTTGTCGCGGATGCGCTTGGAATCCTCAAGACGTCGAACGAGGCGGTTGCCGGTCTCGCGAGAGCTCGCCTCGCGGGCCTCCACGGCGTCGAGCGCGGCCTTCAGGCGGAGCTCAGTCGCGTCATCCTCTGTCTTCATTTGTTCGAGCTGACCCTTGAGCTCTGCTACTTTGGAAGCATGGACATCGCGATCGATTTCGGCTGCCGCAGCGGTCTTTTGCGCCGTGGCGATCGCCTGGCGCTGGTCGGCGACGATCTGGTCGTAGCGGCCTGCGATATCCTGGCGCGTCTCGAGTTCCTCGGCCTGATCGGCAATGCGCTGCTCAAGTTCGGCCAGGTGGACGCGGGCATCGGCAAGTGCCTTTTTCGCGGCGTTCATCTCGCGCATGGCCGAGGCGCCCTGGGCGATAAAGGTGCCCACGGCGTTCGCAGTGTTCGAGACAGCGGTCCCCAGATCGCGGCTCGCGGCGGGGGAGTGCGGGGCGGTCGGGCGAGCGGTGTCGGCAGCGTCCGCATCGGCAACCTGCGGCGCGGCGATATTGCCGGTACCGCCCTCGACCACAGAAAAGCCTGCTGCGTGCGGATCGACCGCATCGGCGCCAATCGTGGGGTGCTCGAGCTGCAGAAACGAGGGCATGGTGCTGCCCTGGTCGGCAACCGGAGTCTCGCCGGGCACAAAGGTCGAGGCCGCCACGGCGGCCTCCTCTTCCTCGGCATCAATATCGGCATCGGCGACGGCGTTTTTCATCGCTTTGACAGCATCCATCATGGAGTCCATGACGGCATCGAGCTCTTCTTCCGAAGACACCTCGATGGGGCCCGCTGCTTGCGGGGCGTCGTCCTGTACAGGGGCGTCGTCCTGAGCGGGCGCATCGTCGTTTTGCTCATCGGCGTTTTCTGTTTCGGGGGTTTCCGCCGTAGCGCTTTCGTTCAAGATGGGGTCGTCGATGTCGATACCATCGCAGGTCACAGCGTCAGTATCTGCGGTGACGTCTGCGGAATCATCAATATGCTGTTGAGTCTGGGGGTCCAGCTCGTCTGTCATAGGCATGTGCTCCTCATCGTTGTTTGTCACCCTATGATAAAGTCTCGCGCCGACATCCCGCGCGCCGCAGCAAAGTTTCAAAACGTGTTCGATGGCTCGATCTGATAGCAATAACTCGATCGCTTTATTCAGTTTGTACTTGACAATCCCTTCGCCGAACGACGTGGTGCCGTTCGCCTGCCATGGGTTTTATTTTTCACTTGAAGAAGCTAAAGTTGCATTTCAGCTTTTGGCGCGTGAAGTTGGATGCGCGCAGTCGGCGGGCGTGCCCGTCGCGATTTGAAAGGACTTTGTATGGGACTTTTCACTGGTAAGACCGTGATCGTCACCGGCGGCGGCAAGGCCACGCTTAAGGACGGTTCCGCTGGCTCCATCGGCTACGGCATCGATATCGCATTTGCCAAGGAGGGCGCGAACCTCGTCATCACCGGCCGCAACGTCGCCAAGCTCGAGGCCGCCAAGGAGTCTCTCGAGGCCGAGTACGGCGTCAAGGTTCTGCCTGTTCAGGCCGATGTCTCGGCTGGTCAGGACAACGAGGCCGTCGTCCAGAACGTCATCGACAAGGCCATTGAGGAGTTCGGCCGCATCGACGCCGTCGTCAACAATGCTCAGGCCAGCGCCTCGGGCGTGACCATCGCCGATCACACCATGGATCAGTTCAACCTGGCCATTTACTCTGGCCTGTATGCCACCTACCTGTACATGCAGAAGGCCTATCCGCACCTGAAGGAGACCAAGGGCTCCGTGGTCAACTTCGCTTCGGGCGCCGGCCTGTTTGGCAATTATGGCCAGTGCAGCTATGCCGCCGCCAAGGAGGGCATCCGCGGCCTGACCCGCGTTGCCGCCAATGAGTGGGGCAAGGACGGCATCAACGTCAACATCGTGTGCCCGCTTGCTTGGACCGCTGCGCTCGAGAACTTCCAGGATGCCTATCCCGAGGCGTTCAAGGCCAACGTCCACATGCCGCCGGCGGGTCACTACGGCGACGTCGAGAAGGAGATCGGCCGCGTTGTCGTTCAGCTCTGCGGTCCCGACTTTAAGTACATGAACGGCGAGACCGTCACCCTCGAGGGTGGCATGGGCCAGCGGCCTTAGGGGTTACGCGGTTTTACCAAACCGCGTAACGGCTCGACGCTGCGCGGGCCGCATTTGGACAATCTGACGTTCAACTTCAAGGGCGCGACCAGAAGGTCAGCGCCCTTTCGTTTCACGTCACCTTGTCTCAAATGCGGCCCG
>DBFSAO010000138.1:0-11958 GCA_048500675.1 Collinsella sp. | reverse complement strand
GGAGAATAGCCAGGGTCCACTCGAGGTTGTTGGTGTTGAAGGCACCGAGACCGTACTTGCCGGCCTCGGCCTTCTTGAGCATGTCTGCTGCGTTGACGAGCATAAAAGAAACCTCCTGTAAGGTTGCTCCGATAACGCCTGAGATTTTACCACGACATACCCGAGCATAAACGTTCGTTTGTTCACGAATACCATCCGATTGGACAAATTTTGACCGTTTGCCCCACAGAATCGACCCACTGGGGAAAATAGCTTGACGATTGAGCGGTCTTCGTGGTTCGAAAGACGGTTTCGAGCCTACATCTGCATAAACGGATTCTGCATAAGTTCGCGCGCCATCGTGGTCGAATCGCCATGGCCCGTCAAGCAAACGGTATCGGGCGGAAGCGTCTTGGCAAGTTTGGAGAGCGAGCGCATAATCGCCGCCTCGTCACCGCCGGAAAGATCGGTACGACCGTGGCTGCCCGGGAAAAGCGTGTCGCCCACAAAGGCGATGTTCCCCTGCTCGGTGGCAGCAAACAAGACGATCCCGCCCGGCGTATGCCCTGGTGTCTCGATCACCTGCAGGCAGATATCTCCCACCTCGAGAGTATCGCCCTCGGCGAGCAGGCGCGTCGGCTCCCCAGGGTCGGGCGTCTCAATGCCCCACATAGCTCGCTGTTCCTCGATGTTCGCATGCGGCACCGCCACATCCTTAGCACACAGCTCATACTGACAGCCCTCGCCAACGGTAGTTCGCACGCCGGCAATACCACCAACATGATCGGCATGGCCATGAGTGCATACAGCGCCAAGCATGTGTACGCCGGGATGCTTAGCTCGAATATGCTCCACCAGGCGCTCGCCTTCCCATGCGGGGTCGATAATCACACACTCATTGTCCGAAATAACAGCATAGCTATTGGTCTGAATGGGACCGTTTACAAGCGTCTCGATCTCGACCGATCCCTTGGGAGTTAAATCCAAGGATACAGCGCTCATATCCCTCTCCTCTCTATAGAACTCGAGGCATCGAACGATGCCTCGAGTGTAGCGAATATCGATAATGTGGCACGTTCGTCGCGACTAAACGCGGCGCTTAAGCTGGGCTCCACCCTCGCCGGGCATCAGGCGGCGCGCGTCGTAGACCGAGTCAACGCTGCTGATAGAGGCCAGCAGCGGATCCAGGCCACTCGCGTCCGAGATCTCGACCATAAAGCGCAGGGTTGCAATACCCTCGCGGTTAGTCGACGTGGCGGCAGAAAGGATATTGCCGCCCGCATCGCCAATGGCAATGGTGACATCCTTGAGCAGGCCCATGCGGTCCAGGCATTCGACCACGATCTCGACCTGGAAGAGGGTGTCGGCAGCGCCGTCCCACTCCACTTCGATCATGCGCTCGGGATGCTCCATAAGACCCTTGACGTTGGGACAGTTGGCGCGATGCACCGAAACGCCACGGCCGCGCGTGATGAAGCCGACGATATCGTCGCCCGTCACCGGATTGCAGCAATGCGCCAGACGAACCAGCAGCCCGCTGTTGCTCTCGCCCTTGACGAGAATGCCGTTGCTGGCGCTCTTGCCGCGCTTTTGCGGCTTGCGGTTGGAGCCGCGGGCCGGCTGTTTCACGACCTCGGCGATAGCCTCGGCCTTGGTGACCTGTTCCTCGGGCTTGGGGTCCAAGATTTGCTCGACCTTGTTACCCACAGCGCGCGGGGCAACCTTGCCGGCGCCGACGGCGGCAAACAGGTCCTCGAGCTGCTTGTAGTTAAACTGCTCCGCCACGGCGTTGAGCGCACGCGTGGATCGCGGCGTAGAGATGCCATACCCGCGCTTGCGCAGGTCCTTGGCCAGTATATCGCGGCCGGCAGCAGCGTCGTCGTCCTTGGTCGCGGCGGCAAAATAGCGGCGGATCTTTGACTTGGCTGAAGGTGTCTTAACGATCTTGAGCCAATCACGCGACGGCTTGGAACTCTTGTTGGTCAGGATTTCAACGCGGTCGCCCGTCTTAATCTCGTGCGTGAGCGGAGCCACCGCACCGTTGATCTTAGCGCCGACGCAGTGGTTGCCCACCTCGGTGTGAACGGCGTAGGCAAAGTCGAGCGGCGTGGAGCCGGCACGAAGCGCCATGACCTCGCCCTTGGGTGTAAAGACAAAGATCTCCTGGTCGAACAGATCAACCTTCAGCGAATGCAGGTATTCCTTGGCGTCCGTAATCTCATCAGACGCTGCCCAATCGAGCGAATGTTTGAGCCAGTTAATCTGGTCGTCCAGACGCTGAGCGTCATTGGTCTTGGAAGCAGACGATCCGCCCGACTTCTTATAGAGCCAGTGGGCGGCAATGCCGTACTCGGCCTGCTCATGCATCTCGTAGGTTCGAATCTGAATCTCGAGCGGGCGGGCCGTGGGGCCGATAACCGTCGTATGGAGCGACTGGTAGTTATTGACCTTGGGCATGGCGATATAGTCTTTAAAGCGACCGGGCATGGGGTGCCACAGCGTATGCACCGCGCCGAGCGTGGAGTAACAATCGCGCACCGAATGCGTGATGACGCGCAGTGCCACCAGGTCGTAAATCTCGGAGAATTCCTTGCCCTTGCGCTTCATCTTTTGGTAGATGGACCAATAGTGCTTGGAGCGGCCATTGATCTGGAAGCCCTCCAGGCCAATGCGGTTGAGCTCGTCGGTGAGCGTCTTGATGGTCTCGGCCAGATAGCGCTCGCGAACCTCGCGCGACTCAGCCACCATGCGCGCGATGCGCTGGTAGGCGTCGGGCTCAAGGTAGAAGAAGGACAGGTCCTCGAGCTCCCATTTAATGGAGCTCATGCCCAGACGGTCGGCCAGAGGCGCATACACGTCCATAGTCTCGCGAGCCTTAAACAGGCGACGGTCCTCGCGAAGGGCCGCCAGCGTACGCATGTTATGCAGGCGGTCGGCAAGCTTAACGATAATGACGCGGATGTCCTTGGACATGGCGAGGAACATCTTGCGCAGCGTAAGCGCCTGCTTCTCGTCCATGCTGTCGACTTCGATGTTGGTGAGCTTGGTCACGCCATCGACGAGCTCGGCCACCGTATCGCCAAACAGGCCGGAAACATCGGCAAGCGAGGTCTCTGTATCCTCGACGGTATCGTGCAGCAGCGCGGCGCACACCACATCGCAGTCCATCTTGAGATCGGCCAAAATGATGGCAACCTCGACGGGATGGTTAATGTACATCTCGCCCGAGCGGCGCTTTTGGTTGCAGTGCTTCTCGGCGGCAAAGCAGTAGGCCTGCTCAACCTTAGAAAAGTCGTCCTCATTCATATATTTGAGGCACAGGCGCTCCAGCTTGTCGTAGCTGTCCGCCATAATCTCGGGCGGCAGCTCATCGGCATGCTTATAGTGCTCCATCTCCGAGAACGGCTGGAGGGTGGAATCATGGGCGGTACGGGCTGCGGCATCCATCGAGGTCCCCTTCCCCTAAGCCCGCGGAACGATCGGGCGGTTAACTTTGGCTAGCATATCAGAAGCGCACGAATCGAGTGCCCAGCTCCGAAAAGCCGAGAACTCCATGCGCGAGCGCAAGCCCTCCAAATAGCGAATCGACCTGCTCAATTGCACGCGGCCGGGGTTTTCGGCCATCGCGATGCGACGGGTGTCGTCAAACCCCGAAACGCGACAGAAACCAAGCTCTTCGAAGATTCCCAAGCCGCTTTCCACCGAGCGCTCGTCGACCGGCGTGCGAGCATCGATGGCAAGGCACATCTGCGCGATGTCGATATCGCTCGCGCTAAAGGAATCGTCCCCGGTCTTGCCGCGGTTGGAGCGCCACATGGTCTGCAACGCACGATAGAGCGTGACGAGCTCGTCGCGCTCGGGCGCATAGCAGTCGAGCAGGCGCTCGTTAATGCGGGCGTCGCGCGACGAATAGAGCAGATGGATCACGGCGGGCTGGCCATCGCGACCGGCGCGGCCGCTCATCTGGTTAAACTCAATGCCGCCAAACGGCATGTGATAGAGCACGACATGGCGAATATCGGGAAGGTTGACGCCCTCGCCAAAGGCAGATGTCGAGACGATGCAGCTGAGGCTGCCGTCTCGAAACGCCTCCTCTACGCGATGGCGGTCGGTGCGCGTAAGGCCCGCGTTATAGAACGCGATACGGGTCGCACAGTCGGGAACGCGTTTGCGTAGCGTCTTGGCAAGCGCCACAGACTGATCACGCGAGTTGACGTAGATGACGGTCTTCTCCCCCGTCGCGACGATGGACACCAGGCGGTTTTCGCGACTCGCAAGATCGCGGTCGTCCTCGAGCTGCAAGTTCTCACGCACGGTCTCGTCGACCACCGTACGGGTAATCGGCAGCACGCGGGCAAGCTCAGCAACGACCGGAGCCGTCGCGGTGGCCGTCGCCGCCATAACGACCGGGTCGCCCAGGGCTTTCAGGATATCGGGCATGTCGAGATAGGCACTGCGGTCGCCGCCCTTGGCAAGACCGGCATGATGCGCCTCATCGATAACGACAAAGCCGATGCGCCCCGAACGCGCAAAGCGGTCGCGGTGAATGGACAGGAACTCGGGCGTCGTGAGCACGATGCCGGTGCGGCCCGAAGCCAAGCCGGCAAACACATCATCGCGCGCCGCCTCCACGGTCTCGCCGGTCAGCACGCCTACGCCAATGCCGAGCGCGGCCATCGTCGACGAGAGGTGATAGGCCTGGTCGGCAACGAGCGCGCGCAGCGGATAGACAAAGATGCTCGCACGCCCGCGAAGGACCGCCTCACGCGCGGCGTGAACATGGAAGATAAGAGACTTGCCGCGGCCCGTTCCCATAACGGCCAAAACGCTCTGGTGGTCGGCGAGTGCGTCGAGTGCCTCGACCTGCGCGCGGTGCGGCTGGTTCGAGCCGATAAAGCTATGGATAAGCGAGCGCGTCAGCTCGGTATAAGAAAGCTGGGCGAGCGTCTCGCGTTTACGCGACTCCAGGCGCGGGCCAGAATCCGCCGGTTGCACCCCACGGCGAAGCTCACATGCCGGATCGTCGACGCTGGGCAGCGTGGTATCGCGGACCAGAACATCCTTGATCATGAGCTTGGGCTTCACACGCCCCTGCCAATGCTCGGCCACGGCCTCGAACACCAAATCGACGGCGCTATCGCAGTTGATGAGCTTATCGATTTGCGGCACGCGGAACATAATGGCCGGCACGCTCGCGGCGCCATCGGTCGCCACAAAGCGCATGTGCTCGCCGGTTTTGCCCACCACGGCGCGATCGCACATCGTCACGCCCTCGGCGGCCAGCAGCGGCACCTTGTTGCCCTGGCCAAACGGCTCAAGACGGGAAATCTGCTCTATAGTCTCGATATTCAGCTCGGAAAGGTCGACCGTGGCGGCAACCTCGTCGATGTCTTCAAAGTCCTCGGCGGGAATCTCCGATAGCACGGCGGAAAGGCGACGACGGAACTCGTCGAGCTTGGATGCCTCGATGGTCACACCCACCGCACCGGCATGTCCGCCGCGACGAATCAGCAGGTCGGAACAGCGCTCGACGGCGTCAAACAGGTTAACTTTGCCCACCGAGCGACCAGAGCCGCGCGCGATACCGTCCTCGATCGAGAACAGCAGCGCCGGCACGTGATAACGGTTGGTCAGACGGCTTGCCACGATGCCCTTGACACCCTCGTGCCAGCCTTCGCCGCCCACGACGATCGCGCGCCCGCCGTCATAGGTCTCCTCGACCTTTGCCATGGCATCGCGCGTGAGCTCCGCCTCGATCTCACGGCGCTGGCGGTTGATTTCCTCGAGCTCAGCCGCCAGCGCGCTTGCTTCGATGGGATTGCGGGCAAGCAGCAGGTCGAGCGCCAGCTTGGGATCGGCCATGCGACCGGCAGCGTTTAAGCGGGGAATGAGCGAGAATGACAGGCCATCCGCCGTAATGCTCGAAAGATCGGCCTTGGCAAGTGCGGCAAGCGCGATATAGCCGGGACGGGCCGTCACGCGCATCTGCTGGATGCCCTCGGCGACCAGCGCGCGGTTCTCGGGCGTCAGCGGCATCATGTCGGATACGGTGCCCAGCGCCGCGACCTCGGTCAGCGAACGCCAATACGACGGCTTGCCCAGGCGCTCGCCCAGAACCTGCACCAGCTTGAGCGCCACGCCGGCACCGGCAAGCTCACGCGAAGGGCCCTCGTCCTCGAGCTTAGGGTCGGTCAGGGGCACACCCTGCGGCACCTGGTCGGAGGGCTCGTGATGATCCGTGACCACCAGCTCGATCCCCAGGCTCTCCAGATAGGAAACCTCTTCCTTGGCGGCAATGCCGTTGTCGACGGTCACGATCAGCTGAGGATGAGCGAGCTCATTAACGCGGTCGAGCGCCGCACGCGACAAGCCATAGCCCTCGTCAAAGCGATGCGGAATAAACGGCGTTACATCGGCGCCAAACGTGCGCAGTGCCTCGGTCAGCAGACAAGTCGACGTAATACCGTCGACATCGAAGTCGCCGAAAACGGCAATGTGCTCGTGGTTGCGAATAGCACGCTCAACACGGTCGGCAACGACCGACATACCCGGAATAATGAGCGGGTCGGCCCAATCGCGGTCGAGCGAAGGCGTCAAAAACAGCTGGCCCTCCTCAATGGAGCCAATGCCGTGCGCGACCATGATGCGCGCCACCAGCCCGGGAATGCCCAGACCAGCCGAAAGCTCCTTTTCGAGCTCGGGGTTTTGCCGAGCGACCGCCCAGCGATGTGTCGTCTTAAGCGATGACATAGGCGCCCACCCCCGATAGGGGCAGGTCGCCGCGATACCTCTCACGGTCCATAGCGATGAGTCCTCTGTGTATGCCCGCTTCGGCAGGCAGATCTGTTGAACGGATTTATTATACCGTGCAGTACGGACGCAAAACGCCGCGGTGCGCCGCGGTTTCGGCAAACGATGGCGGTAATGGCCTCGAAATAATCGAGCGTTTCAGCCGCACGGACACATACGAGCGTCTAGCATATCCATACAAACAAGTTCGCGGATAAAGGGAGTCACGGGGCATATGAAGCAATGGGCTGGACTGGGAAAGTTCCTCGCGGGGCATATGCAGATCATCGTTCCGATTTGCGTGGCGCTCGGCGTGCTCTTTCCCCAGCAGATCGGCGTGCTCAAGCCCATTGTTCCCGCCCTCTTCGCCTTTATGACGTTTCAGGGTGCGCTCAGCAACACCTTTCACCAGGTAGCCGAGGTGTTCCACCGTCCGCTGCACCTGATTCTGGCGTTGCTGGTCTCGGCAGTGCTTATTCCCATCGCGGCCTATGCCATGGGATCGTTGTTCTTTGGTTCCAATCCCAACCTTGTCTGCGGCATCGTGCTCGAATACAGTGTGCCCGTGGCAGTCACCGCTTTTATGTGGATCAGCATGTTCGGCGGCAACGGCCCGCTCGCGCTCACCATCATCCTGACGTCCTCGGTTATCTCCCCTGTGACGATTCCGCTCACGCTTAAGCTCTTGCTGGGTGCCACCGTCTCGATCGATGTGCCGAGCATGATGCAAGACATGGCCTTTATGATCGCCATCCCCGCCGTGCTCGGCATCGTGATCAACGAGCTCACGCGTGGATGGGGACACGAGAAGCTCTCCCCCGCGCTCTCGCCCGCCTGCAAATTCATGATGATGGGCGTTATCGCCTCCAACTCCACCGCCATGAGCGAGTACGTGCTGCACATGAACGCGGTGCGCTTGGAAGTCGCCCTCTTTATTTTGGTCTTCGCCGTCAGTGGCTTTGTCGTCGGTTTTCTGGTCGCCCGCGCGCTGCATCTGCCATATAGCGAAACGACCACCATGTGCTTTACCTGCGGCATGCGTAACATCTCTTCGGGCGCCGTCATCGCCACGCAGTACTTTCCGGGCGAAGTCGTGTTTCCCGTCATGTGCGGAACGCTGTTTCAGCAGGTACTCGCCTCGCTTATCGGGCACTTCTTTGAGCGTCTGACCGGCGAGGAGCGCGCCGCCCAGCGCAAGCGCGTCGAGGCCGGCCGCGATGCAATGGCGCGCTAAACCGTCCGCAGTGTGCGGGCGCTCACTTTACGATGTGAGCGCCTCCAGATGTGCGCGGAGTCGCTCCGCATCGACATCGAGCGTGGTCTCAGCATTGACCTGAGCCAGCCGATACCCGACAAAGTAGGGTGAAACCACCCAACGTGGAAGCGCCTTGGCAATGGTTCGGTCGCTCATGTGATAGAAGAACAGGTTGTACGACTCTGCACGACCGCCATGGTGCTCGTGCAAGATATAGCGCAGAGCTATCTGGATTGCATCGGCGAAGAGGTCCGTCTCGGCTTGGTCTCTCGTGTCATCGCTGGCGGCGATTCCCTGCGGGGCTGAAACGTTGATCTCAAAGAACCCCATGATCGGTTCGGTTGAGATATTGACCGAGATCCTCCCCTGTTGCCAGACATTGATGCCTTCGAAATTGGCAGAAGTCAGCGAAGTGTAGCCGTCTTCCTGCTCCAAACCCACAATCTGCATGTGCGGATGCACGAGACTACCGCCCGAGAGCGGACCCTTGTTCTTGTACATGAGCACGCTTCGATACTGCTGTGAATCGATCATCTGCTGCCAGCAACCCAGGGCAAACCGCATCACATGGTGGAGTTCATCCGGCTCGTAGGTCACCAGGTCGGCATCGTGATCGGCCGACTCGATCAGCACGGTTTGACGGGTGGCGCGCAGGGTCTTGAACTTATTCTCGAGCCAAATGCAATCGCCATCACGGCGAATGATGTCGGTGAGCCCTTCTGTATCGCAAAAAGGGCACGCGGTGCCGGGACGACGGTTGTCGTCGGGCTTACCGTTCGCCTGCTGAACGTCAAATACCAGCGCCACGGGTTATACCTCCAGCGGCACAATCTTGGTGCCATGGAGCTCGGAGACGCCCAGTGCCGCCGCCACGGTATCGCGGTTGGCCGTGGAAATGCCGCCGCCGGGAAGGATGGTCAGGCGGTCTCCCGCACACTCGATAAGACGCGACAGATGCTCCAGGTTGTCCTCGATCGGCGTGCCGGCGGCACCGCCGTGCGTCAGGATGCGCGTAACGCCGCAATCGGCGAGTGTGTCGACGGCATCGAGTTGAGCCTCGGGCGAGAGCTGGTCAAACGCCATGTGGAAGGTGATGTCGATGGGCTCACGCTTACATTCCTCGGTCGCGCAGCCCGCAGCCATCACGAGGGCGCCAAGCGTAAGTTCGTCGAGCGCCCATCCGCCAGCGCAGGGCTTGCAGCAGCCAAAGACCAAGCCGTCAACGCCGGCGCTCACGGCAAGGCCCAGGTCCATCTCCATCATACGCAGCTCGTCCTGGTTGTAGTGAAAGTCGCCGCCACGCGGGCGAATCATGCACATCACCCGTGCATCGTGCTCGTGGGCATAGTTGGTCGTAGCGCTGATAACGCCGGCCGAAGGCGTGGTGCCACCAACGGCAAGGTTGTCGCACAGCTCGATACGCCTTGCACCGGCATCGATAGCCGCCGGCACCCGCTCAAAGTTCTCGGCACAAAACTCGTACACCATAGATAGACCCCCAAAGACAGCAGATGTTTTCCGACGGGCATTTTCACACATCCCCATGAAGTTGCGGTGGAATAGGGACTGTTTTGGCCTCTTAGACTCCCATTTAGTCCCTATTCCACCGCAACATAAAGGGGGCAGAACCAAAGTAACGCCGCAGGCAGAGGAC
The DNA here is from genome assembly GCA_048500675.1 of Collinsella sp. GTDB lineage: Bacteria > Actinomycetota > Coriobacteriia > Coriobacteriales > Coriobacteriaceae > Collinsella. Next base: position 2,281 of record DBFSAO010000138.1, on the reverse strand, counting down.
GGACAGCGAGCGGGCACCAGAGCGAACAAATTGGCATGAAAAGAGGACGGCATAGACCTTCTGGTCATGCCGCCCTCTTTGAATGACAAGTTGTCGCTCTGGTGCCCGCGCAGCGTCGACTGGTCCGCCGTTCGGTAGAACGGCGGAACCTCCTAGCCACCCAGATAGGCCTTGCGGACGTTATCGTCGTGCAGGAGCTCTTGACCGGTGCCGGTCATGGTAATCTTGCCGGTCTCGAGCACGTAACCGCGTGTGGCGATGGAAAGCGCCATCTGCGCGTTTTGCTCGACCAGAAGCACCGTGGTGCCGGCCTTGTGCAGGTCCTCGACAATCTGGAAGATCTGTTCGATCAGAATCGGTGCCAGACCCATGGAAGGTTCGTCGAGCATAAGCAGTTTGGGGTTACTCATAAGGGCGCGCCCCATAACGAGCATCTGCTGCTCGCCGCCTGAAAGGGTGCCGGCGACCTGGCGACGACGTTCCTTCAGGCGCGGGAACTGCTCGTAGACGCGCTCCAGGCCCGGAGCCACCGTGGACTTGGGCTGCGTATAGGCACCCATCTCCAGGTTCTCCTCGACCGTCATCTGCAAAAAGGCGCGACGACCCTCGGGAACCTGAGCCAGGCCCTTACCAACCAGCTTATCAGCGGGCGTATGGGTAATGTCCTCGCCCATAAACTTGATGGAGCCGGTCTTGGAGCGCAGCAGGCCCGAGACGGTCTTGAGCGTTGTGGACTTGCCGGCACCGTTGGCACCAATCAAGGCCACGATCTCGCCCTCATTAACGTTAAAGGAGATGTCCTTGATGGCGTGGATGGCACCGTACCAGACGTTGATGTTGTAGACGGAAAGCATCGGCTCTGCCATTTAGTTCTCCCCCTTATCCTGCTTGCCCAGATATGCCTCGATAACGGCGTCGTTGTTCTGGATTTCCTCGGCCGTGCCCTTGGCGATGACCTTACCAAAGTTGAGCACGCAGATGCCCTCGCAGATGTTCATAACGAGCGACATATCATGCTCGATAAGCATGATGGCAATGCCAAAGGTGTCGCGAATCTTGACGATGTTCTCCATGAGCTCTGCGGTCTCGGACGGGTTCATGCCGGCGGCAGGCTCGTCGAGCAGCAGTAGCTTGGGGTTGGTGGCAAGCGCGCGGACGATCTCCAGACGACGCTGAGCGCCGTAAGGCAGCGATCCGGCCTGCTCGTTTGCCAGATACTCCATGTCAAAAATGGACAGCAGCTCCATGGCGCGCTCGTGGGCGGCCTTCTCGTGCTTCCAATACGTCGGCAGGCGCAGCACGCCCTCAAAACCGGAGTAGCGCTCCTGGTTGTGCAGGCCGACCTTAACGTTGTCCTCCACCGTCATGGTATTAAACAGGCGGATGTTCTGGAACGTACGGGCAATACCCATGCGGTTGACCTGATAGACCGACTTGCCCGAGGTGTCCTCGCCATCGAGCAGGATGGTGCCGTGTGTGGGCTGATACACCTTAGTGAGCAGGTTGAAAACCGTGGTCTTACCGGCGCCGTTGGGACCGATCAGACCGGCAATCTCGGTCTTGCCGATAGTCAGGCTAAAGTCGTCGACTGCCTTAAGGCCGCCGAATTCAATGCCCAGGTGGATGCACTCGAGTGCCGGGCGCTCGCCCAGGTCACGGTCGGGAACGATGGCGCCAGAAGGATACGGGACCATCTTGCCCTTGTTGAACTCAAATTTACTGGGCATCGGCTGCCACCTCCTTCTTGGGAGCAAAGCGGTCCTTGACGCGACCGAAGAACGCCTTGAGCTGCGGGTTGTTGGTAAAGATCATGACCAGGATCAGCACAATAGCGTAGATGAGCATGCGGTAGTCCGAGAACTGACGGAGCAGCTCGGGAAGTACCGTGAGCAACGCCGCCGCGATAACGGAGCCGCGCATATTGCCCAGACCGCCCAGGACCACGAACACCAGGATAAGGATGGACGTGTTGAAGTCAAACTTGGTGGCGGAGAGCTGCGAGAAGTTACCGCCGAAGAGGGCTCCGGCAGCACCGGCGAGGGCAGCGGAAACCACGAACGCGATCATGCGGTACTGGGTGACGGAGATGCCCACGGACTCGGCTGCAATCTTGTTGTCGCGCACGGCCATAATGGCACGACCGGTACGGCTGCGAACCAGGTTGAGCACGATCACGAGTGCGACCATGACCAGGATGGCACCGGCGAGGAAGGTCGAGTACGTCGACACGCCCGAGGCGCCCTGGGCGCCCTTGATGATGGCGGTGCCGTCCTCGAGCAGG
>DBFSAO010000137.1:0-4927 GCA_048500675.1 Collinsella sp. | reverse complement strand
GGACAAGCTCAAGGTGCTCGCCGAGCTCACCAAGCTGCGCCAGATCTGCTGCGACCCGCGTCTGCACTACGAGGATTACAAGGCGGGGAGCGCCAAACTCGATACGTGCATGGAGCTCGTGCACGGCGCACTCGACGGCGGGCATCGCATCCTGTTGTTCAGCCAGTTTACGGGCATGCTCGATATCATTGGCAAGCGCCTGGCCAAGGAGGATATCGCCTTCCTCAAGCTCACGGGCGCATCGTCTAAAGAGAGCCGCGCCAAGATGGTCGCACAGTTCCAGGCGGGCGAGGTGCCGGTCTTTTTGATCTCGCTCAAGGCGGGCGGCGTGGGCCTTAACCTGACGGCGGCCGACGTGGTCATCCACTACGACCCGTGGTGGAACGTGGCGGCGCAGGACCAAGCGACCGACCGTGCGCATCGTATTGGCCAGCAACATGCCGTGACCGTGTACAAGCTCATCGCCAAGGACACGATTGAGGAACGCATTATGCAGATGCAGGAGTCCAAGCGCGACCTGGTCAACAGCGTGCTCGGCGGCGACAGCATCTCGTCGGCGCTGTTTACCCGCGAGGATGTTCTGGCGCTGCTCGGCGGCGACGGTCGCTAGCCGCGCGCGGGGTGGGGCTGCTGGGGTGGGCAGGACGGTCGACGCATTTTGGCTCGACCGCTTGCCTAATCCGTTATGTGTTCATTTGCAATGCCGTGGATGGTTTGTCTGCCTTTGGGCATAAGAACCATCAAGAACATTGGCACATCAGCAAAGGAGAACATCATGGCGAAATTCTTTAAGGACCCCGACGGTAAGCTCATTGCCGCCCTTGGCGACGACGTTGCGACCCCTGCCGGTTGCACGGAGCTGACTGCAAACACTGAGGACGCGGCGCACGAGAAGCACGTGCCTGTTGTCGAGACCGAGCGTGACGGTCACGTGATTCGCGCACGCATTGGCTCGGTCGAGCACCCCAGCCTGCCCGAGCACTACATTGAGTGGATCGCGCTTGAGGCCGAGGGCCGCTTAGAGGTTCATTACCTTGAGCCCGGCATGAAACCCGCGACGTTTTTCGCGGGCGGCTCCAAGACCGGTACCGTCTATGCCTACTGCAACCTGCACGGGCTGTGGTCCGCGACATTCTAGGAGCGCGCCCCCGCTCGGGGTATCATAGCTAGCATATGCACATGCAAGCGCCGACTGCATTATGCGGCCGGCGCTTTTACTACGATTTCGATGGTTTACGACGGAAAGGGCTGAGCCATGAAGCTCGCGCTTGCACAGATCGATATGCGCCTGGGTGATATTGAGGGCATTTGCGGCCGCATCGAGGACCAGGCTCGTCTGGCCCACGAGCGCGGAGCGCGCGTGCTGTGCGTTCCGGCTCCGCTCTTTATGGGCGCCATGCCCGGTGGCCTGGTGGGCGCTGCCGACTTTGAGCACGACATCCTTGCCGGCTTGACTGGTGTCGCCGAGCGTATCCAGGAGCTTGACATGATCTGCATCGTGCCCGCGGCGGTTTCGTTTGAGGGCCAGCCGCTGCTCGACTACATGATGCTCAAGGACGGTCATGTGGTGCCGGCGCGTTCGAGCATTGCCTTGCAGCGTGGCGAGAACAACGACACGCGTTGGGCGCCGCCGGTGTTCGACGTGGATGGCGTGCGCATCGCCGTGATTTTTGACTTGGACCGCGAGCTCGAGATGTTGCCGACCGGCGTCGACCTCATCGCGTATTTCCAATTCAACGCGTTTGACATGACCGACCGCGAGACTGCCGCCATTGCCGCCGTTCGCAGCGGCGCCTACCGCAAGATCGCATCCAAGCGCAGCGTGTGGTTTGCCTGCATGGCGCCGGTTGGCGCCTATGACGAGTCGGTGTATACCGGCGGTTCGTTTGTGCTCGACGACTGCGGCCGCGTGGTGGCCCAAGCGCCGTGTTTTGAGGAGAGCCTGCTGGTTCAGGAGATTCAACGCGGCGTGATGCTCGATGCCTTGGAAGACCACGAGCTGCCCGAGTTCCGTTCCGAGGAGTGGCTGTGGCAGGCGCTGGTGCTCGCCGTGCGCGACAACGCCCGAGCCCGCGGTGCGTCGCGTGCCGTGGTGGCACTCGAGGGCGACTTGCCGTCGTCCCTGCTGGCGGCGCTGGCCGTCGACGCTCTGGGCCCACGTAACGTGATTGGCCTGGTGCTGGGGCGCAACCGCATCTTTACGCCGGCGCAGGAGGAGGCCGAGGCTGCTCGCTGTGCCGCCGTTCGCGCCATTGCCGAGCGCCTGCATATTCGCACGGTTGAGCGCGATGCACCGGATGCGGCGCGTGTGCTCGATCGCGACGTGTCGGCGGGCGACGCCGAGCGTCTGCGCTCGCGCACACTGGGCCTCATGCTGGAGGACACGGCGCTCGAGCTGGGTGCGATGGCGCTGAGCCCGCTGTCCAAAACCGAGTACGCGCTGACGGCGCCGGCGCTTTGCGGCGGCTATCAGGGCGACTACGCGCCCTTTGGCGATGTGTACCTGTCGACGCTTGAGTTTGTGGCGCGTGTGCGCAACCGCACGTCTTCCGTGGTGCCCCAAGAGCTCGTGACGCTCAACGCGGTGGAAGATTGCATGGAGCGAGTGCTGGCGCAGGCGCTCTCGACGCTCGACGGTCCGGTCGATATGCTCGATCGCGCGGCACAGCTGCTCGGCGGGCTTGAGCCGGGTGAGGTCGATGGCGCGCTCGAGGCGCACGTGGACCGCAATCGATCTTTCGACGATATCCCGATGGCCGCTGGCAAGCCTGAGGCCTGCTCGCTGCTGCTGATGCTCGTTCGACAGGGTGAGGCTGCCCGCCGCATGTTGCCGACGGCACCGATCGTCTCGTCCCGCTCGTTTGCCGAGCGCTCTTGGCCGTACATGCTCGCGTGGTCCGACCTGGGGCTTAATGGCAAGGAGCGTATGTCGGTCGATTCGCTGGCACGCGCCGAGGTGCGCCGTTTTGCTGACGAGGATACGAGCGAGCGCGTGCGAAACGAGATGATGGGCGTGCTGGGCGAGCTACTGGGTATTTCGCCCGAGCAGATGGAGGAGCTGCGCTCCGAGGAAGGTCAGCGTCGTTTGCACGAGGGAATGAAAAAGTTCGAGGGCGAGGTTCAGGACGCCATCGATAAGATGATGGGCGGTCAGGGCGGCTCGCAGGGTGGGCCCCAGGGCGGATCGATGCCGCATCCGCCGGTGGATCCCCGACAGTTCCCGTTCTTTAGCCAGAACTAGGGCAGACGGAAACATTGCGGGAGGGATTCTCTCGCACATATTGCTTCTGCCGAATCTATCTTGCATTAAGTACCTTGGCCCCGTTGTGTTATTCTAGAACAGACGTTCGTGAATGATGCGCGGGGCCTTGTCTTGCGCTGTGCTTGTGGCGAGGGGAGGTCGGCTTGGTTATCTTGGGCATTGACCCCGGTTTGGCTCATACGGGTTGGGGGATTATCGAGGAGCGGCGTGGCGAGGTTCGCTGCCGTGCCTATGGCTGCATCGAGACCAGTGCCGGAAGTCCGCTCGCGGTGCGCCTGTCGCATATCGCCCATGACCTTAAGGATGTCGTTGAGCGTTATCGACCCGACACGGCTGCTGTCGAGAGCATCTACTTTGGCGCCAACGTTCGTTCGGCCATCCCCACGGCGCATGCCCGCGGTGCTGCACTCGTCGCACTTTCGGAATGCGCGCTCGAGATTGGCGAGTACACGCCCATGCAGATCAAACAGGCTGTGGTGGGCACTGGCGCCGCGGACAAGCGGCAGGTCGCCTACATGGTACGCACACTCACACAGCTCGATCACGACCCGCATCCCGACCATGCCGCCGATGCCCTGGCCTGCGCCATCTGCCACGTAAACCTCAGCCGCACCCGCGCCCTCACCGGTGGCGAGTTCTATCAACAGAGAGGAACCGGATACTGATGATTTCCCAGCTCCACGGAACGCTTGTCGAGGCCACGATGAGCTCTGCTGTCGTCGATGTGTCGGGCGTTGGCTTTGAGCTCGGCATCTCGGGCAGCACTGCGGCCACGTTGCCGACGCCCGGTGGCGAGGTCTGCCTCTACACGCGTATGCAGGTGCGCGAGGACGCCATGACACTTTTCGGTTTTTCCTCAAAGGATGAGCGCATGATGTTCGACCGGCTCGTGTCCGTTTCGGGCGTTGGCCCGCGCCTGGCGCTTGCCGTGCTTTCCACCTATACCGTGGGACAGCTGTATTCGCTGGTGATGGCCGAGGACGACAAGGGCATGGCCAAGGTACCCGGTGTGGGCAAAAAGACAGCTCAGCGCCTGATCCTGGAACTCAAGAGCACCTTTGCCAAGGATAAGGGCTTTGTGCCGGTCGACGTGATTCCCGGACAGGTTGCGATGCCCGTGCCCGCTGCCGCTCCCTCGGTGATCGATGATGCCCGTGCGGCGCTCCTTTCCATGGGCTTTAGCCCGCAGGAGACCGATGTTGCCCTGAGCGGGTATGATGGGCAGAATATGCGTGTCGAGGATCTGCTCGGCGCGGCGCTTAAGCGACTCGGAATGGATGCGTGATGTGGGAAGCCGATGACTCTCAGGACTTGTGGGCGACGCCCGGTAACTCGCCGGCGGCATCCATGGCGCACGGCGAGCGCATGGTGGGCTCGGAGCTGACGGCCGAGGATCTCGATGTCGACCGCACTTTGCGCCCTCAGCGCCTGGACGATTACTGCGGCCAGGAGCACATCAAGCAGAGCCTGCGCGTGTTGATCGAAGCGGCGCAGAGCCGTGGCGAGACGCTCGACCACGTGATCTTCTCGGGTCCTCCGGGCCTGGGCAAGACCACGCTGGCCACCGTTATCGCCAACGAGCTGGGCGCTCAGATCAAGACCACGAGTGGCCCTGCCATCGCGCGCACGGGCGACCTGGCGGCCATCCTTACTAACTTGCAGCCG
>DBFSAO010000136.1:0-3061 GCA_048500675.1 Collinsella sp. | reverse complement strand
CGAGATGGAGAAATGCGATTGCGCGTAAGAAAAATTGCGTGCGGCGCGCGTCGCGAGTATTACAATGAAGACCCGTAAGATGTGTATGGACAACTTCTACGGGAAGCGCAGGTAACTCAATATGACCAAGCATGTGTTCGTAACCGGTGGCGTGGTTTCGTCCCTGGGCAAGGGTATCACCGCGGCCTCGCTGGGCCGTCTGCTCAAGTCGCGTGGCTACAAAGTAACGATGCAGAAGGCCGACCCGTATCTGAACGTCGACCCCGGTACCATGAGCCCGTTCCAGCATGGTGAGGTCTTCGTTACCGAGGATGGTTACGAGTCCGACCTGGACCTGGGTCATTACGAGCGCTTTATTGATGAGAACCTGACCCGCGATTCCAACTTTACGACCGGTGCCATCTACAAAAGCCTCATCGCCCGCGAGCGTCGCGGCGACTTTTTGGGCGGTACCGTGCAGGTGATTCCCCACGTCACCAATGCCATTAAGGACAAGTTCCGCCGCATCGAGGAGCAGACCGGCTCCGATGTAGTCATCACCGAGCTGGGCGGCACGATTGGCGACATCGAGTCCCAGCCGTTTGTCGAGGCCATCCGTCAGTACCGCAAGGAGGCCGGCCCCGAGAACGTCTGCTACATCCACGTGTCGCTCGTTCCCTATATCGCCGCCGCCCACGAGGTCAAGACCAAGCCCACACAGCATTCCGTCAAGGAGCTCCGCAGCTTTGGCATCCAGCCCGATATTATCGTGCTGCGCTCCGACCACCATATCGATGACGCTATCCGCGGAAAGATCGCAAGCTTCTGCGACGTCGACACCGATTGCGTCTTTACCAACGAGGACTGCGCGAGCATTTACGATGTTCCGCAGCTGCTTGCCGAGCAGGACTTTGACCTGCGCATTTGCGAGCGCCTGGGTCTGGACCCGCGTGAGCGCGACATGAGCGAGTGGAACGAGTTCCTGCGCAAACAGAATCACGCCAACCATCACGCCGACAAGGTGAAGATCGCCGTCGTGGGCAAGTACACGCAGCTGCCCGATGCGTACCTGTCGGTTATCGAGGCCCTGCACCATGCGGGCGTCTTCTACGATCGCCATGTGGACGTCCAGCTGGTCGACGGCGAGAGCCTCGACGAGCAGAATGTCTCCGAGGTTCTGGGCGACGCCTCGGGCATCCTGGTCCCCGGCGGCTTTGGCAAGCGCGCCCTGGAGGGCAAGATCCTCGCGGCCGAGTTTGCCCGTGAGCACAAGATTCCGTATCTGGGCATTTGCCTGGGTATGCAGGTGGCCGTGTGCGAGTTCGCCCGCAACGTCGTCGGCCTTGCCGGCGCCAGCTCCTCCGAGTTCGATCCGGACGGCCCGTTTAGCGTCATCGATCTGATGAGCTCGCAGGAGGACGTGACCGAGAAGGGCGGCACCATGCGCCTGGGCGCCTATCCGTGCAAGCTCGCCGCCGATACCCTTGCTCGCGAGGCATATGGCGAGGAGCTCGTCTACGAGCGTCACCGTCATCGCTTTGAGTTCAACAACGCCTTCCGTGACCAGCTCGAGGACGCCGGCTTGGTTATCTCGGGTCTGTCGCCCGACGAGCGCCTGGTCGAGATGGTCGAGCTGCCGCGCGACGTGCATCCGTGGTATGTGGCAACCCAGGCTCATCCCGAGTTCAAGAGCCGCCCGACCAACCCGCAGCCGCTGTTCCGCGAGTTCGTGCGCGCTTCGATCGGCCAGCACGAGGGTGTCGACCGTCTGCAGGTGACGCCCATGAACCTCGCTACGGACTAAGGGTGCCGGCGAATAAGGAACATACCGAAGCTACTCCCTCGTCGCTCGCCGTGGCGGCGGGGGAGTATCTCGATTACCTCGCGGTCGAGCGGGGTTTGGCGCGCAACACGATTGCGGCCTATCGTCGTGACCTGACGACGTACTGCGCCTATCTGGAGCGGGCGGGTATTGTGTCTTTTGAAGAGGTGACCCGTCAGGTCGTGGAGGGCTTTGTCGCCGACCGTCGCGATGGGGGCTATTCGGATGCCTCGGTGGAGCGTGCGCTTGCGGCCGTGAAGGGCCTGCATGCCTTTTTGGTGCGCGATGGGGCTGTGGCCCAAAATCCAACGGCGGCGTTGCGCCTGCCTAAAAAGGCTGAGCGTTTGCCGGAGTATCTATCGGTGGAGGATGTCTCGGCGCTGCTCGATCAAGATTTCCCCGAGGGCGAGATGGGCTTGCGTGACCATGCCATCTTGGAAGTGCTCTATGGATGCGGTTTGCGTGTGAGCGAGTTGGTGGGACTCGATGTGGGCGATATCCATATCGACGATGGCTTTGTGCTCGTTCGCGGTAAGGGCTCGAAGGAACGCCTGTCCCCGCTGGTGGGAAGCGCGGCGCGAGCTCTGGCGCTTTATGTAACTGAGGGGCGTTCTCGCTTGGCGGCCCATGCCCGCGGAACCGAGACCTCGGCGGTCTTTTTAAATAAGAACGGCCGCCGTCTGTCGCGCCAGGGCGTCCATGCCATCTGTGAGCGCTACGGGCGCCAGGTGGGACTGGTGGGACTCCATCCCCATACGCTGCGTCACTCCTTTGCTACCCATATGCTTGCGGGCGGCGCAGACCTCCGTGTGCTACAGGAGATCTTGGGACATGCCGATATATCGACCACGCAGGTCTACACGCATGTCGATCGTACGCAACTGACCGAGGTCTATCTGGCGGCGCACCCGCTGGCACATCGTTAACACATCGCTGACCTGCATATTTATAGGTATTTGGGGACGGGCCCCAGATTGCCGAGACGCACTTTTGCGCGCATGGGCAATCTGGGGCCCGTCCCATTTTTCGCCACTTGTCGTCGCGGTGGTGGGCCGCACGTGCCTTGGGTGGGGGAGTTTGGGGGCGATGTGAACGCCATGTAAAGGGACGCAAAAATCGCCTCAAGGTCAACTTGAAGGTTGAGGTTGAAAGGCGGGATGCCACAGGTGGCATCCCGCCGTTGCTGTAAACACAACATATTGTGTTTTCGAACATATGATTGGGGGTGTTTTGCAATATATGGTGGGTGGAGTGGTGGGG
>DBFSAO010000135.1:0-5960 GCA_048500675.1 Collinsella sp. | reverse complement strand
AGGCGCAGACCATCACCCTGTTCCGTCTCCTCATGAGCATGAGCAAGGCCGAGCAGCAGCGCTACATCAACGAGCTCAAGGGCATCACGGTGTCGCAAAAAGCCCATGCCACGGCCGCAGCCTTTGACACGCCCTTCCCCCAGACGGCCACCGTCGCCTGCCAGGGCGTCGAGGGCGCCTACAGCCAGATTGCCGCGTGCAAGCTCTTTGACGTGCCCGATATCGCCTTCTTTGAGACCTTCGAGGGCGTTATGCGCGCCGTACGCGACGGCTTTTGCGAATTTGGCGTGCTGCCCATCGAAAACTCAACTGCCGGATCGGTCAACGCCGTCTACGACCTGCTCGCCCAGTTCGATTTCCACATCGTGCGTTCACTGCGCCTTAAGATCGATCACAACCTGCTCGTCAAGCCCGGCACTAAGCTCGCCGACGTGCGCGAGGTCTACAGCCACGGCCAAGCCATTGCCCAGTGTGCCGGCTTTATCGAGTCCCACGACCTGCACGCCACCAAGTACCCAAACACGGCCATGTCGGCCGAGATGGTCGCCAACTCCGAGCGCACCGACGTCGCCGCCATCGCCTCGCGCAGCTGTGCCACGCTGTATGGCCTCGAGGTGCTGGAGCCCAATATCCAAGACTCGGACAACAACTACACGCGCTTTGTCGTCATCAGCCGCGAGCCGCGCGTCTACCCCGGCGCTAATCGCACCTCGCTCATGATCACCACGGCCAACGAGCCGGGCGCCCTCTATCGCGTGCTCGAGCGCTTCTACGCACTCAACATCAACCTCATCAAGCTCGAGAGCCGCCCCATCCCCGGCCGCGACTTTGAGTTTATGTTCTACTTTGATCTGGACTGCCCCTTTGGCAGCAAGGCCCTCGACGACCTGCTCGATTCCATCGACGACGTGTGCGAGAGCTTCACCTACTTTGGCAGCTACACGGAGGTGCTCTAGATGACCGATACCGCCGCAACCCGCCCCTACGGTGTGCTGGGCCGCGTGCTGGGCCACAGCTACACCCCGACCATCTACAAAGAGCTGGCGGGGCTTGAGTACGTGCGTTTTGAGCGCGAGCCCGAGGATCTTGAGGCTTTTATGACGGGCGACGAATGGGAGGGCACCAACGTGACCATCCCCTACAAGCGCGCCGTCATGGAATACCTGGACGAGCTGAGCCCGCTCGCCGAGCGCATGGGCAACGTCAACACCATCACGCGCCTGCCCGACGGCCGCCTGCACGGCGATAATACTGACTACTTCGGTTTCCAGTGCCTGGTCGAGGAGTTGGGCGTTGAGGTTGCCGGCAAGAAGGCCCTCGTGCTCGGTGCCACCGGCGGCGCCGGCACCACGGCAAGTATGGTGCTGGGAGACATGGGCGCCATCGTCGTACCCGTGGGTCGCACGAGCGAGGTCAACTACGACAATATCGCGCAGCAGTCCGACGCCTCCCTACTCGTCAACTGCACGCCCGCCGGCATGTTCCCCCATTGCCCCGACGCGCCTTGCACGCTCGAAGGCCTCGATGCGCTCGAGGGCGTCATCGACATTGTCTACAACCCCGCCCGCACGGGCCTGATGCTCGAGGCCGAGCGCCGCGGCATCCCCTGCATCGGCGGCCTGCTTATGCTTGTTGCCCAGGCGGCACAAGCTGTCGAGCGCTATACCGGCAAAGCCACCCCGCGCGAGAGGATCCTGGACGTAACGGAGCGCCTGTCACGCCGCGAACAGAACATCGCGCTGATCGGCATGCCGGGCTCGGGCAAGACCCGCGTGGGCGATCAGATCGCCCAGCTCACGGGCCGCGAGCACATCGATCTCGATCGCGCCCTCGAGGAGCGCCTGGGCATGCCCTGCGCCGACTTTATCATCAAGTGCGGCGAGGCGGCCTTCCGCGAGCAGGAGACGGCAGCGCTGGCCGACATCTCCAAGCGCAGCGGCTTGGTGCTCTCCACCGGCGGCGGCGTGGTTACGCGCGACGAGAACTACCCTCTGCTGCACCAAAACAGCCAAATCGTGATGCTCAACCGCAAGCTCGACGAGCTCGCCCACAAGGGCCGCCCCATCACCGCGCGCGACGGCATCGACAAGCTGGCCGAGCAGCGTATGCCGCGCTACCGCGCCTGGGCCGACTACATCATCGACTCACGCGACTGCGCCGCCAACACCGTCCATGCCCTCCTCGACACCCTCCCACCCGCTCTCTAACCAAAACCACCACAAAGGGGGCAGGCACCTTTGTGGTGGTTTTTCAACTGCAAAGGAAGCAACCATGAAAGCACTCGTCATTAACGGCCCCAACCTCAACATGCTCGGCATTCGCGAGCCAGGCATCTACGGCAGCGACAACTACGATCGCTTAGTGCAGATCTGCCAGGAAGCGGGTGCCGCACAGGGCTTCGACGAGGTCGAGGTCTTCCAGTCTAACCACGAGGGCAGCATCGTCGACAAGATCCAGGAGGCTTACGGAAAGGTCGACGGCATCGTCATCAACCCGGCCGCCTACACGCACACAAGCGTGGCCATCCTGGACGCGCTCAAAGCCGTCGCCATCCCGGCTGTGGAGGTCCACATTAGCGCAGTCGAGACCCGCGAAGACTTCCGCCAGGTGAGCTACGCCCGTCTGGCCTGCTTCGCCACCATCACCGGAGAGGGCCTGAAGGGCTACGCCCACGCGTTGGAGCTGCTGAAAGAGCATCTCGAAAAGTAAAATGCCAACCCCAACAAACAGCAGCGGCTTGCTCGCGCTCGGCTCCAGCAACACACAAGATGAAAAAAGCCCAGACCACCAAGCGGTCTGGGCTTAATAAACGATGGTGCTCCATGGCGGATTCGAACCGTCGACCTTGGGATTAGAAGTCCCCTGCTCTATCCAACTGAGCTAATGGAGCAAATAACCGCACGCCCAAGCAAGCACAAGCCTGTCAGGCGCAAGTAATTATAACCTAGTTGAACTGCTCGCGGTACGCCTTGCAGACCTCATCGACCGGGCCGTCCATGCGAAGGTCACCCTTCTCAATCCAAACGGCACGCTGGCAGATGCGCTCAACCTGCTCCATAGAGTGCGAAACGAACAGAACCGTCACGTCGCCGCTCTGGATAAAGTGCTGGATGCGGGCCTCACACTTTTGCTGGAAGAACACATCACCGACGGACAGCGTCTCGTCAACGATCAGAATATCGGGCTCGGTAATCGTCGCGATTGCAAAGGCGACACGCGCCACCATGCCCGAAGAGAAGTTCTTAAGCGGCATATCGACAAAGTTCTGCAGCTCAGCGAACTCGATAATGCCGTCAAAGTTGGCGTCGATGAACTCCTTGGTATAGCCGAGCAGGGCGCCGTTCAGATAGATGTTCTCGCGGGCGGTCAGCTCGGGGTCAAAGCCGGCGCCAAGCTCAATCAGCGGCGCGATGTTACCGTGCACCTTAACGCTGCCCTCGCTAGGCTCAAGAACGCCAGCGATAATCTTGAGCATCGTAGACTTGCCGGAGCCATTGGTGCCGACCAGACCCACAACCTCGCCGCGATGAATATCAAACGAGATGTGCTTAAGCGCCCTAAACTCCTCAAAGAACAGCTCGTGCTTGGCAAGCTTAATGAAGTACTCCTTGAGGTTGGTCAGCGACTCGGACGCCATGTTAAAGATCATGGTGACGTCGTCGACCTCGACAGCCAGAGGCTGCTCGCTGTAATCAACAACAGATTCAGTCATCACAGCACTCCTTAGATGTAGAGGATAAATTTGCGCTCGGACTTATGGAACACGGTATAGCCAATAATAAGCGCAAGAACCGCCCAAGCGACGCACATACCAAACGTCATAAGCGAGGGCGTAGTCTGGAACAGGAAGATATCGCGCATAAACTGCAGGTAGTTGAACATGGGGTTCGCATACATCAAGATACGCACGAGATGCGGCATTTGCGCAATATAGTCAGTCGTCCAGAAGATGGGCGTAATGTAAGTCCACGCCGTAATGACGACGCTCCACAGATGCATAACGTCGCGGAAGAAGACCGTAAGGGCAGAGAGCATCATGCCCAGGCCCATGCAGAAGCACATAAGCAGCAGCAGGCAAACCGGCAACAGAATCAGGTGCCAAGAAGGCATAACGCGGAACCACAGCATGACGATGGCGACGGCGACCAGCGAGAAGGCAAAGTTGACCAGCGAGAAGAGCACCTTCTGCACCGGGAAAACCCAGCGGTGCACCTTAACCTTCTTGAGCAGAGGGGCAGCGCCCACGATCGACGTCAGGGCCTGGTTAGTAGACTCAGACATGACGGCAAAGGTGATGTTACCCACGATCAAGTACAGCGGGTACATCTCGGGCGTCATTGAGCCATTGCGGCCCTGGCCAAAAATCGTCGAGAACACGATGGCCATGACGATCATCATCAGCAGCGGGTTGAGCACCGACCATGCGACGCCCAGAACGCTACGGCGATACTTGATCTTAAAATCCTTGGTAACCAGCTGACGAAGGATAAACGCGTCCTTCTCAAATTCGTTCTTAGCAAACGTCGCAGGCAGACTGCGAGTTTCTTGTTGCTTTGTCTGATCCGACACGGATGCAACTCCTTTACTCGTAATCGTTGACAAACGAACAGTATAGACCCGACGGCCATGCAAACGATTCGCGCAACAAAACTGGAGAACTAACCCACATCTTAGGATGCCAGGCCCAAACGGCTATACTTTCTAGGATTGAATGTATAAGGAGCATTAAGTGAATTCTGAATCCATCGCCGTCATCATCCCTTGCTACAACGAAGCGCTCACGATCGGCAAAGTCATCGACGACTTTCACCGCGAGCTTCCGCAGGCGACGGTCTATGTCTATGACAACAACTCGTCGGACGATACCTCACGCATTGCCACCGAGCACGGCGCCACAGTCCGCTTTGAGCCCCGTCAGGGAAAGGGCAACGTGTGCCGCCAGATGTTTCGCGATATCGACGCCGATTGCTACCTGATGGTCGACGGAGACGACACCTACCCCGCCGAGGCGGCCAAGGCCCTCTGCGAGCCCATCCTTAACGGCACGGCCGACATGACCGTAGGCGATCGCCTTTCCAACGGCACCTACGCCGAGGAGAACAAGCGTGCCTTCCACGGCTTTGGCAATAATCTGGTCCGCGCCATGATCAAGTGGATCTATGGCTACAGCTTCGATGACGTCATGACAGGCTACCGCGCCATGAGCCGCCCGTTCGTTAAAACCTTCCCAGTGCTTTCCGAGGGCTTTCAGATCGAAACCGAGCTCTCGATCCACGCCGTCGACCACCGCTGGCGCATCAAAGATGTGCCCATCGAGTACCGCGACCGTCCCGAGGGTTCCGAGTCCAAACTCAACACCGTGAGCGACGGCATTAAAGTCGTTGCGATGATCGGCACGCTGTTCAAGGACTACCGCCCGCTGAAGTTCTTCAGCCTCGTTGCGCTTCTGTTCGCGGTATTCGGCCTCGCCCTGGGCATGCCCATCGTTGTCGAATATTTCCAGACCGGCCTCGTCCCGCGCTTCCCCACCGCTATGCTCGCCGCCTCGTTTATGTTCCTGTGCGGCCTGAGCCTTGCGACCGGCTTCATCCTAGATTCTGTAGCAAAGGTCGAAAAAAAGCAGTGGGAGGTCAACGTGTACAGCAAATACGCCTACGACGACCAGCCCGGCCACCCTACTTCCATGCCAAGCGAGAGGTAGATCTTCCGCAAAATACTATTGGCACCACTGCGCAGATAGCCACCAACAAGAAAAGCCGCCGTTAAAGAACGGCGGCTTTTACTCTCGAAAAGTTAATAGCGGCTAGAGCGTCTTGATGTACTCCCCCAGCTCTTCCTCCCAGTCGGGCATGTGGAAGCCGGCAGCCTCGAGCTTGGACAGGTCGAGCGCGGAGTGGACCGGGCGCGGGGCGACGGGGCCCTCGGCGCTCGCGTAGTAGTCGGCGGTCGATACCGGCACG
>DBFSAO010000134.1:0-36494 GCA_048500675.1 Collinsella sp. | reverse complement strand
CTCGGGGCTCGTGGCGGCCAGGCGCGCGGCGAGGGTCAGCCAGGTGAGGGCGGCGTCCATACTGGGCACCAGCGAGAAGTACATCTCGATGCTGGAGAGGGGCCAAAGGGAGCTCAAGCCCATAAGGAGGGCCTACGAGGCATGGGTCGAGGCCGGACTTCCGCTCGATTGGGACAGGCAGGCCTTCGAGGCCGAGCGCAAAATGGATTCTAAAAAACACCTTGCCAAATAGGAGCGTCAGCGCGAGACCCGTCTTTCCGTTGCTCCGCAGGAGCAGGAAAGACGGGCCTCATGCGCGAGGACGTTTTCAAAACCAAGCCCGGTCCCGGCCGGACAGCCCACGAACGCTACAGGTTCTTGACACCCATCGCGCGCATGGCGTTCAGGATGGCGATGATCGCCACGCCTACGTCGCCGAACACGGCAAGCCACATGTTGGCGATGCCCAGTGCCGCAAGCACCAGAATCAGCAACTTAATACCCAGCGCAAAGATGATGTTCTGCCAGACAATCGCCATGGTCTTTCGTGCCACGCGGATCGCGCGGGAAATGTTGGACGGCTTGTCGTCCATGAGCACAACGTCGGCGGCCTCAATCGCGGCGTCGGAACCCATAGCGCCCATGGCAATGCCAACGTCCGCGCGGGTGAGCACGGGCGCATCGTTGATGCCGTCGCCGACAAAGGCGAGCTTGCCCTTGCCCGATTCGGCTGCCAGCAATGCCTCGACGCGCTCGACCTTGTCGCCCGGCAGCAGCTGCGCGTGGAACTCGTCGAGCCCCAGCTGCTTGGCCACCGCAGCAGCCACTTCCTCGCGGTCGCCCGTGAGCATGACGGTGCGCTTGACGCCGGCGGCGTGCAGGTCGCGGATCGTCTGCTCGGCATCGGCCTTAACGGTGTCTGCAATCACGATGTGGCCGGCGTACACGCCGTCAACGAGCACGTGGAGGATTGTGCCGACAACCTCGCAATTGGGAGCGTCGATACCGGCCGCAGCAAGCATCTTGGCATTGCCAACGACGACGTGCTTGCCGTCGATGGTTGCCGTCACGCCATGGCCCGCGTCGTTGGTGGAGTCGCTTACGCGCTTGGGGTCGACCTCGCCATGGTAGGCGGCGCGCACGGACTGCGCGATGGGGTGATCGGAGAACGACTCCGCAAGGGCTGCGACCTCGAGCAACGACTGCTCGGTATAGCCAGACTCGGGGTGCACCGCCACGACCGAAAACGTGCCGTTGGTGAGCGTGCCGGTCTTGTCGAAGACGACGGTGTCCACGTCGGCGAGCGTTTCGAGGTAGTTAGAACCCTTGATGAGAACGCCTAGTTTGGATGCGCCGCCGATGCCGCCAAAGAAGCTGAGCGGCACGCTGATCACGAGCGCGCACGGGCAGCTGACGACCAGGAAGGTCAGGCCGCGCAGGATCCAGTCGGACCAGGCGCCGGTGACCAAGCCGCCGCCAAGCGCGAGCACCGCGGCAGCGCCGGTGACGGCGGGCGTGTAGACGCGGGCGAAGCGCGTGATGAAGTTCTCGGTGCGCGCCTTCTTTTCGCTGGCGTTTTCTACGAGCTCCAGGACGCGCGCGACGGTGGACTCGCCAAAGGGCTTGGTGGTGCGCACGTGGATGAGCCCCGTCATGTTGATGCAGCCGCTGATGATGTCGTCGCCGGACTTGGCGGGGCGGGGAACTGACTCGCCCGTGAGTGCGGCGGTGTCGAGCTGGGTTTCGCCTTCGACGATGACGCCGTCGATGGGCACGCGCTCGCCGGGCTTGACCGCAATCACGGTGCCGACGGCGATGTCATCGGGAAAGACCTGTTCGAGCGTGCCGTCGGCTTGCTCGACGTTAGCGTAGTCGGGCGCGATGTCCATCATGGCGCTGATCGACTTGCGGCTTTTGCCCACGGCATATGCCTGGAACAGCTCGCCGACTTGGTAGAACAGCATGACGGCGGCACCTTCGGCCATGTGCGGGTCGGTGTCGGGGAAGAGCACCATGGCAAACGCGCCGATGGTCGCGACGGCCATGAGGAAGCTCTCGTCGAAGGCCTTGCCGCGGCGGATGTTATTGAATGCCTTTTGCAGCACGTCGTAGCCGGCAATCAAAAACGGCACGAGGAACAGCACAAAGCTGGCGTAGATGTCGCCCGGGGTGCCGAATGCGGCAGTGAGGGTGCCGAGCTCATCGAGGGCGTACACCACGGCAAAAATGCCCAGCGCTACCAGGATGCGGTTGCGCTTATGCTCGAGTGATTCTTTTTTCTTGCGCTTCTTCTTTTTCTTTTTGGGGTCGGCGGTGGCCATGACTCGTATCCTCCCATTTGAATGAATGAACACTCGCTCATATAATTTCGCGAGCAAAGGCCGCGGCAAGCGCGGCCTTGCAGGTTGGCGTAAACCTGGGCTAGAGAATGATCTCGCAGTCCGGCTCGGCGTCGGCCGTAAACTCAACAACGCGGTTGAGCACCTCGTCGAACTCAGCATCATCGGCCTCGAGCGTCAGCTTCTGGGTCATAAAGTTGACGGACACGGATTTGACGCCCTCGAGCTTGGCCAGCTCGTCCTGAAGCTCGCGCGCACAGTTGGCGCAATCGATCTCATCGAGCTTGTACTGCTTTTTCATGGTGGGTTCCTTTCCCGTTTTTGCGGCTTGGGTGCAGGCCGCGCTGGTACCGTGGTTGGCTGCTATTCGCAGATGTGGCTCATGCCCTGGTTGAGCATGGTGTAGACGTGGTCGTCGGCGAGCGAGTATAGGATATTGCGCCCGTCGCGCCGGAATTTAACCAGGTGCGACTGCTTGAGTGTGCGCAGCTGGTGCGACACCGCGGACTGCGAGGTTTCGGTCGCTTCGGCGATGTCTGCCACGCAGAGCTCGCGGCCCATGAGGGCGTAAAGGATCTTGATGCGCGTGGTGTCGCTGAAGACCTTGAACAGGTCGGCGAGGTCGTAGAGAAGCTCCTCGTCGGGAAGGTCCTCGGGCGAGCAGGTGGTGGGGATCACTGGCTCGGTGGCCTCGGTGTCGGGTTTCGTTTCATCAACGCGGATGCTCATTGCAATATCCTTTCATATGAACATACGCTCAAATAACTTACTTCCGATTATATGAGCGTATGTTCATATGTCAATAACGTTTAAGTAATTCATCGCACAAAATGATGGGGAATAGTGGACGAGATTCCGGATTGAGCGGTTTTGATAGTCGATGCCGAGGTGGGTGCCCCCGCGCCGTGCAAAAATTGGAGTATTCTGCAACTATAGGGGGTCTGTTTATCTATTTCGGGCCAAATAAAGCCGCTCAAGAGTTATCCAAGGGCGGTAAACAGATAAGATCTTCCTCAAGTGTTGTCTAACGTTCCCGTTCGATAGCGTCTTTGTTTCTCATTTGGATTAACTTGTGGGTGCTGGAGGGCCGACCCTGCTGAATACTCGCAATTTTGCACATCGCTAGGGTACCCACCTTGTTAGCCGGTCTAGCTTCCGGCCCCGAAGATCCTGCCCTCGGGCGCGAGGCTGCTTGTTTGGGCAAATGATGGGCTGTCGGATTCGACTGTCTGCATGTCATCGATTGCTGTAACTTCATTAATTGTCGGGTCATCCAGCGTGATGCCTTCGAGTGTTGCTTTTTCGAGGTCGATTCGTTGGCGCTCTTCGGAATCCTGGCGAAGCTGCTTCTGAATTCGCCTTTTCTCTTCTATAAACCTTCTGAGCACAAACTGTCTCAGGTCCTCTTGCATGATTTGAAAGTCTTTTGGTAGACGCGAGGGGCGTACGCCCTCTTTCCGCTGGATTGCTTCCATGACCCTAACGAAAGAGCTGGCATGCATAAAGGAATAACGGCTGACGGTGATGATTCCGTATCCCATGGACGCAAGCGCATTCTTGCGTTCCTCATCGATGGCGCGGTCTTCTTCCGCGTCATGATAAAAACCGTTGTATTCAATGTCTGTGCGAGATTTCTTTAGATACGCATCCATAAAGAACTTTTTGCGTCTCGTGAGATTCTTTGCGGCGGCGGTGACCTGTAATTCGTAATCGGTCTCAATTCCCTTAATACCAAGTCCACCTTCGCTTTTGGGCAGCGTAAGCATCATGATAAATGCCGTTTCCATGGGAGATCGGCATCCGTCGCGCACACATTGGATCGCCTTTCGGGCAAGAGCCAGACCGTCGCATCTGGTAATGGAATTAAAGAACTGTTTCAATCTCTCGGTCGAGGTGAGCGCGAAACGCTCGGTATAGGAGGTGGAAGAGTCGGTTCCAAGGGAATAAGCGCCGCATAGTTCAAAGTAGTACTCCACCAGTTCGCGAAAAGGAAGATAGGTGGCGGCCTGAAGTGCGCAAAGCTCAACGCCAACAATGAAGATGCCATCTTCAAGCTCTATAAAGCGTGAGTTCGAGAATCGTTTTGAAGAAACGTGGCATTGACAGTTCATTGCATGGCGCGCATTCCTGCGATCAAACACCATCACCTCGAGGGAATCATTCGCGTCGAGGGAAACATCATGTTTGGTGAGCCATTCTGCGGCTGCGTCAAGGAGCGTTCCGGTGGGACATGATCCGTAAATCGCGGCAGGGTTACAGGACTCGATGCCTTTCGCAGACACCGAATGCGCGGCCTGGTAGACCGCTTTTGCAGTGGTATGTGACAATACGATACTCATGGTATATATCGTGTCAGCTAATGCCGTGTTGATGGCGCTGAGTGAAAAAGTCGTTTTAGAGGTCTAACCAAATGCTGACCAAAAGCTTGACGCAATTATGGGTTGGTATGCCCTAAATAAAAGTTTTCGCAGCTTGGCTATAGCATAGAAATACTCAATTGCTGCACATTTGATATCGATGCATCGCCATCCGACAACGAATTACGTGTCGGGAATTGGCCGAAATCGTTCAAAATGAGGGTTCAGAATTTGTGATGGCAGATCTATCTGTGGAACGTAGGGCGGCCCCGCTGCGGGGTTTTCCGCTGCGAGGCCGCTCGTGATCTACCCCCGGGGTTTGTCGCAGGCGTTTCTACTTGGCAAACAGGTTCTTGAGGTTGAACTCGGCCTGCACCGTGCGGAGCATGAGGTCGGTGTCGTCCAGGCCCAGGTGCTGCTCGTTGGCGTCGGCGGCGAGGGTGCCACGGCGGCGCGCCCAGTTCTCGAGTGCAGCGGGCGCGGACTCGCGGGGGAGCGAGCGCACATCGGCATCCAGGCTGCGGCAGATCTGGCGCGAGTCGATGACGATAATCTTGCCGGCGCGGCGTGCCTCGGCGTAACCGTCCAGGTGGATCTTGAACCAGCTGTCCTCAAAGGCGGCGTTGTGCGCCATGTACGGGTACTTCTTCATGAGCTTGAGCAGCTGCTTCTGCAGCTCTTTGTTCTCGCGGAAGGGCGTTTTGCCGTCAATGTCGTCCCAGGTGATGTGGTGGATATTCGACAGCGGCACATCCTCGCCGCGATAGATGTCGGGCAGACCGCAGTAGTGCGCCTCGGCGTCGTGCGGGACGGCGTCGCTGGTGAGCTCCATGATCTCCCAGCCCACGTTGATGATGTAGCCGCGCTCGGGTGCGCGGCCGGTGGTCTCGATGTCGATGCCGAGCACCGTGCCCTGGATGGGCTTGCGGGCGTAGGCGACACCGAGCGCGTCGCGGTCGCCGCGGATCTCGCGCATGACGGACGCGGCGGTGCGCTTTTGCATCTTGCCGATGGCGGCGCAAGTGTCGGCGTCGGACAGGCCGCGCGAAAGCGTCGCGGGCGTCACGTTGCGCAGACGCGCCTCGCCAATCTGGTCGCACAGGTCTCGGTTGCGGTCGGCCAGGTCGCGCACGGTGGCAAAGTCGAAGCCGGGGTCGTCCTCGGCGGTAAAGTACTCGGTCTCGAGCACCTTGAGGGCCTCTTCGCCTTTCTGGCGCTCGGATTCCATGGCACCGTGATCGCCATAGATGAACATGGGGATAAACGGCTGGCGCTCGTATTCGAGTGCTTGCGATACGTTCATATGCTGCTCCTTGGACGGGCCGCGTCGTGCGGCTCGGGTTTGTCGAGTTATGGCGAGATGATAGTTTACCATGGGCAACTATTGGCATCACGCCTCGGACAATTACAATACCCTAGTTGACCGCTAGGACTTTTACAATGCTGCCGAAAGACACGAAAGGTTCCATCCGTCATGGATTTGCTGATTGATATTCTGCTCGACGCCGGCAAGGACACGCTCTCGCTGGTGCCGTTCTTGTTGGTGACATATCTGGCTCTCGAGACGCTCGAGCATGTTGCGGGCGACCGCGTTAACGGCGCCATCAAGCGTGCCGGCGCCGCCGGCCCCGTCGTTGGCTCGTTGCTGGGTATGGTGCCGCAGTGCGGCTTTTCGGCGATGGCGGCAACGCTGTACGCCGGTCGCGTCGTGACGCTGGGTACCCTGGTGGCGGTGTTTCTCTCGACCTCCGACGAGATGCTGCCGCTGCTACTTGCCGAGCAGGTTCCCGTGCAGACTATGGCGATGCTTTTGGCTTCGAAAGCGCTGATCGCGCTGGTCACGGGCTTTATCGTGGATGCCGCCATTCGCGGTCTGCGTCGCAACGCCCGTGCGCATGCGGCGATTCGCCGTACCGTGTTGGGAACCGCTGCCAATCCGGCGCACGTTAACTGCGCGCATGACGACCACAGCGGCGGTGACATCATCGACGAGGTGGCCGAGGCTGGCGTGAGTGCCGATCACATCCATGAGCTGTGCGAGCGCGACCATTGCGGTTGTGATGAAGACGAGGATGAGGACGAGAACGGGCATGGGCACGAACATGGACATGACCATGATCACGGTCAAGAGGGCGAGCATGAACACGATCATGGCCACGGTCACTCCCACTCTCATGAAGGTGCGCCCGTCCTGTCGATTATCCGCAGCGCCATCTCGCATACCGTGCAGGTATCGGTATTCATTTTCCTGGTGACGCTGATTCTGGTCGCTGTGCTCGAGACCTTTGGCGAGTCCGCAATCGAGCAGTTCCTGCGCGGCAACGAGACACTCGCTGTCCTGGGCTCGGCGCTTGTCGGCCTGATCCCCAACTGCTCGGCGAGCGTGGTCATTACGCAGCTGTATCTGGAAGGCGCGCTGCAGCTGGCACCGATGCTCGCCGGCACGCTCATTTCCGCCGGCGTGGGTTACCTGGTCCTGTTCCGCACCAATCGCAGCGCCCGCGAAAACGCCGTGTTCCTGGTCATGATGTACGTCATCGGCGCCGGCTGGGGCCTTATCCTTTCTGCCTTTGGCCTCTAAGTAGGCCTAACAAAACGGGCTTCAAAATAGCCATGCCCGGCGCCTGCGCAATGCGGCGTCGCATGGCATTTTGAAGCCCGTTTTTTTGTTGAGCCTTGGATCCTGAGCGCTCGCACCGCCCAAAACAAAAAGGCAGATTTCCGGGCATGTCCTAAAAATCTGCCTTGGTTAGCGGAGCAGTTCGGTGAGGTTGCGCTTAAAGCGGGCGCGGTCTTCACTGGTGAAGGCTGCTGGCCCGCGGGTGCGACCGCCAGCGCGACGCACCTTCTTTTCTTCGTGACGAATAAACAGCTGCATGTCGATGGTCGCCTTGTCGTACACGTGCCCGCGCACGCCGATGGCGGCGGCACCGCGGCCGAGCACCATGCTCGCCAGGCCAATGTCCTGCGTCACGACCACGTCGCCCGCCTGCAGGCGCTCGACAATGGCGAAGTCGGCGCTATCGGTGCCCACGCTCACGTCGAGTGTCGTGACCCAAAAGCCGCGTCGCGCGTGCTCGGCATCGCGCGGATCGTCGCGGCGAATGTGGCGTTCCAGGTTTTGCGTGCTGTTGCCGGCGATAACCACGGCAACGCCTGCCCGCCGCGCGCAGTCGATCGACTCGCGCGTAACCGGGCAGGCGTCGGCATCAATAAAGAGCGTTCTTGGCATCTAGTGCACCAGTTTGCCAAACTGAATGGCGCGGACAATGAGTGTCACGCCAAACACCAGGAGCGCGGCGCCGCTAAAGATGACGAGCATCTTTGCCGACCACAGCGGATAGATAAAAACGAACATGCCGGCGATGATGGAGAGCGCGCCGCTCAGGATGGCGAGGGCGCGGTTAGACGAAAGCTCGGACTCCAGAATGGACATGACACCTTCGACAATCCAGCCAAAGCCAGCCACGACCACCACGAGCGTGGTGAGCGTCGCGGTCGAGAAGGCCTGATTGCGGAGGATTATGACGCCGCCCAGAATGATGAGCAGGTTGGAGATGATGCTCGTCACGCGCCAGCCGGCGGGCAGCAGCGGCTCAAAAATGGCGGTGAACAGCCTAATGGCTGCCGTGATTATAAAGTAGAAGCCCAGAACGGTCGTCAGGAAGACGAGGGACTTGGCGGGCGCAAACAGCAACGCGATGCCGGCGAGCAGTGCGATGACGCCCGTGACGGCGTAGATCCAGCGCACAGCTTTAATCGCCTTGCCTGCCATGCTTTTCTCGTCAAATCCAAACGCGCTCGATTGCTTGTCATCGTTCTTAAAGATGCCCATGAGGTCTCCTTTCCGCGTGGCGTAAGCCGTGATCGTTACAACCAGTATCGCCTAAAGGCGCCGGCGTATGGGTCGGGGAGGGCGAAGTGTAACCCAAAGGCCCCGATTTGTTTCCGTTGTTCCCTGTGTCGCGATATTCTATTCAACAGGTGTAGAACATTGCAGCTCTGTTCGTTATTGCCTGCGTTTTAGGTTAGATTTTCCTAAGGACAATTGGCTTGTATTGGGGGTCTTTATGAACGAAGCTGTTCCCGCGGCGCCGTCGAGCGTGGAGTCGATGGCAAAGCAAGGTTGCGAAAAGCTCGGTCTGGAATCGTTTGACGCGCTGGTCCGTCGTGCCCGCACATGCCGCCGTTTTGACGAGTCCATGCGCGTGCCGCGCGAGTTTTTGCTCGAGCTGGCAGAGCTGGCGCACCTGGCTCCCTGCGGCGCCAATGCTCAGCGCCTGCGTTTTCATGTGGTGAGCGGTGCCGAGGACTGTGCTCGCGTGTTTGACGAGCTTGCATGGGCCGGCGCGCTCAAGGACTGGGCAGGCCCTGCCGAGGGCGAGCGCCCGACCGGCTACATCGCAGTTCTTGCTGAGCGCACCGTTCCCGGCAAGCCCGCCGCGCCTATCACCGAGGTTGACACGGGTATCGCGGCTCAAACGATGATGCTCGCCGCGCGCAGCGCCACGCCCGAGGTGGCGGCCTGCATGTTCAAGGCCTTTACGCCCCGCGCTATCGACGCCATGGGGCTCAATAACGACAAATACGAGCTCAAGCTGATCATGGCCTTTGGCGTGCCGGCCGAGACCCAGGTAATCGACGCGATTGATTCCAACCCCGACGGCTCAATTAATTACTGGCGCGACGAGGAGCAGGTGCATCACGTGCCCAAGCGCCCGCTTGCCGACGTGCTGGTGTAGCTGAGCGTCGCCGCGGTGTGATCCGGCGGTGAACCACCACAAAGGTACCTGTCCCCTTTGTGGTGGTACGAGAGGAGGACATGTGGCCGATCTGTATTTGGTGCGGCATGGGCAGACTGAGCTCAATGTGCAGAGCATTTTGCAGGGCTGGCACGATTCGCCGCTTACGGCGCGCGGGCGTCAGCAGGCGCTGGCGACGCGCGCGGCGTTTGAGGCGCGCGGCGTGGCCTTTGATCATGTGTATTCCTCGCCGTTGGGCCGGGCGCGGCATACGGCCGAGCTTATCGTTGGCGAGGGCCGTTCTATTGAGCTGGTCGATGACCTGCGTGAGTGGCATTTTGGCTCGTTGGAGGGCACATCAAATCGCGAGATGCCGCCGCAGCCCTGGGGCGATTATCCGGTGGCCTTTGGCGGTGAGTCGGAAGCGCAGCTCCGGGCGCGTATGGTCGCGGCGCTGTCCCGCATCATGGCCAGGCCGCAGCACGACTGCGTGCTGGCGGTTTCCCACGGCTCAGCCTGCCAGGAGTTTCTTGAGTATGTGACTGGCGAGGGGGAGCTACCCGACAACGGCGCCGTGCTTCATTTTGGCTATTGCGACGGGCGTTTTCGCTCCTTGATTGGTGACGAACGAAAGGACCCCTATGAATAAAGATCTGTATCTGGTCCGTCATGGACAGACGATATTCAACCTCAAGCGTATCATTCAGGGGTGGAGTGACTCGCCGCTTACGCAGTTGGGCTGCGACCAGGCGGCGCGCGCCGGCATGTTTTTACGTGCGCGCGGCATTGAGCCCGATCATGCCTACACCTCCACACTTCATCGCACCGAGCAGACTATCGCCAACTTGTGGCCGGGCTTGGCGTACGAGCGCCTGGACGGCCTGCGTGAGTGGTTCTTTGGTGACTTTGAGGCCGAGCGCGTGATGCTCATGCCCGAGCGCCCGTGGCGCGACTTCTATCGCCAGTTTGGCGGCGAGGGCCAGATGCAGGTGCGCGACCGCATGGTGGCGACGCTGACCGAGCTTATGCAGCGTCCGGACCATACGTGCGTGCTCGCGGTAAGCCATGGCTCGGCCATCAAGGAGTTCATGGACCACGTGAGGGGTGCGGCGGCCGACGAGCGCGATCGCGTGCCGGGCAACTGCTCAGTGCTGCATTTTGCGTTTGACGACGATGCCGGTACGTTTGAGCTGATTGAGATTTTTACGCAGGAGGATTACGCACGCGAGCTGGGGCTAGAGCCGCTCGTGGCTGCCGCGGGTCCGCAGCGCGGATAGCGCGGACGCAGCGATGCGGATCGCCGACATAATTGCTCAACAAGCAAGGGGCGGGGATGCATGCGTAGGCATTGCATCCCCGCCCCTTGCTTGTTGAGCAGCCGAGTATTTGTGCCGAGCGTTTAAGCCTGGCTAGAACCACCGTGCAATCTGGTGGGTGAGCAGGCCCGTTGGAACCTGCGGTGCGGCGCCTGCGACCTGCGCGGCGGGGAATAGCGCGGCAATGGCGAAGTTGAACGGCTCTTTGCCCGTGTAGGTGCCGGCTGCGCGGGCATCGTCGGCCAGGAGCTGTGCCGCACCTGCCAGCGCGGCGGCGTAGGCGGCATCAGCCGGCGTCGGTTCCGGCGCCTGGTCGAGCATGGCACGGATGGCGCCGACGGCGTCCTCGCGCTTGACCTCCCACACGCGGTGCGTAATGCCCGCAGGATCGGTGACGGCGTAGAGCGAGGCGCCCTCTTTGGCAGCGCTCAGGATGATGTCCATGACGGGCGACGCCTCGTAGGCGAGCGACACGGGCCGCGGCTGCACCTTGAGCTCGGCGATCGCGCGGGCGGCTGTGGCCGCATCTGCGAAGGCTACGTCGTCGCCCGCCAGCACACCGATCGGGCAAATCGCCACGACACCCGTCACGCGTCCCGGCTCGCCCGAGCATTCGTACACGTAATACGCCGCACCTGGGTCCTTAAGCATCAGGCCATCGGCAATGGCTCCGCGCAGGGCATCGTTGCCGCTCAGAATGCTGCCCATTGCAGGCAGCGCTTCGAGCACGCGGTCCTGAGCCGGGCGGATGCAGGGAAACGGAAGAGCTTTCATGGACGGTCCTAACGCGCGAGTCGGTTTGTTCGCGGCTTATTATGCCCCAACTTGGCTATCCGCGCCCCAGAGCGTGTTGTCGGCGAGCGCGATCAGCACCTGCTGGCAGCGAACGATATCGGCGTGGGGCACATATTCGTTGGGCTTGTGGGCGAGCGCGAGCGACCCGGGACCGTAGCTCATGCAATTGCGGTTACCCGTCTTGCCGGCAATGACGGCAGTGTCGGTGTAGCCGGTAAAGAAGCCGACGGTCGTGTCCGCGCCCGTCACATCGTCTGCTGCGCACTTGAGTGCAGCTAGAAGGGGAGAGTTCGGGTCGCGCTCGATAGCGGGGCGGTCGCCTGTCACGGTATAGCTTCCATGGCAGCCGGGGACCGCGGCTTCGGCGCCGGCGATGGCCTGCTCTACCATGCGCGTCGCGGCGGCTGTATCGGTCGGCGGGGTCAGGCGCATATCGACCCAGACCTTGGCATGGTCGGGCACGACATAGGGGCGATATCCGCCCTCGATTTGGCCAAACGTGATGGTCGAAGGCCCCAGCTCATCGTGCACGGGCAGCGCCACAAACGCGCGACGGAGCGAACACACGACCTCGGCCATGGCGGCGACGGCATCCGCGCCCTTCCAGGGCTGGCTCGCATGCGCCGTCACGCCAGCCATTTCAATCTCGAACCACGTACGCCCCTTGTGCGCCACCTGGATCTGTCCGTCGGTGGGCTCGGTGTCCAGCACCCATTCGCGCGAGCCGACCCAGCCAGCATCGATCGCGGCCTCTGAGCCGCGCATAAAGTCTTCCTCGTCGACCGAGCAGATGAGTGAAAAGCCGCGGCGGGGCAGCGCGCCATCCGCCGCCACGCGCTCGAGCGTATGGACCAGTGCGGCAATGGCGCAGGCCAGGCCACTCTTCATATCGCAGGCACCGCGGCCGTAGAGCTTGCCGTCGCGCACGACCGCCCCGAGCGGCGCAATGTCCGCGTCCCAGCCATCACCCAAGGTGACGGTGTCCATATGGCAGATATAGACCAGCCGTGGCTCGTCGTTCAAACCGGGCACGGTGACCATAAGATCGCGGCGCCCAGGGAGTACTTCGAGCTCTGCAATCTGCACGGCATCGAGTACCGGATGGCTCAGCTGCGCCAACCGTTCCTCAACCAACGCTTTGATATAGCGTTCAATCTCGCCCTCATACGCACCTGGGTCGGAACTGTCGATCCGCACGAGCCCTTGCGTAAGCCGCCAAGCACAATCTGTATCAACCATAGGCACCTCACAGATAGTTAGGTCAACATACAGATTGTATGCCAAGAAGCGGCTCGGTGCATTTAATGGAGCGCTCACAAAATGGGGGCGCCTCTCGTGCGAAAGGCGCCCCCGCGGGCATTCAATGTCAGCGACGGGCGGGCCACATGGGGAACTGCCCGTCAGATCAGCCGGCGCTATTTGATCACGCGCACGCGATACATCGAGGGAATCTGCTTGAGTGCTTCGATGGTACTGGTGTCAAGGTGCTCGTCGGTGTCGAACATGGTGTAGGCGTTCTCGCCGGCGGACTCGTTGGTCATGCGCTGCACGTTGGCGTTGTCCTTGGCAAGGATTGCCGTGATCTGGCCGATCATGTTGGGCACGTTGGCGTGCAGGCAGGCGATGCGGCTTGCGGCGCGCGCCTTGCCCATGCTGCAGGCGGGGTAGTTGACGCTGTGTGCGATGTTGCCGTTCTCCAGGTAATCCTTGAGCTCGCTGATGGCCATGTCGGCGCAGTTGGCCTCGGCCTCGCCGGTGCCTGCGCCCGAGTGCGTGGTGATAAACGTATTGGGCATCTTGACGGTCTTGGGCGTGGCAAAGTCGCAGCTAAACCAGCTGAGCTTGCCCTCGCGCAGGGCGGCGTCGACGGCGTCCTCGTCAATGATGGTTTCGCGCGCGTAGTTGATGAGCACGGCGCCCGGTGCCAGCAGGTTAATCTGCTCGGTGCTGATCATGCCGATGGTGTCTGCCTTGCTGGGCACGTGCACGGTGAGGTAGTCGCAGCCGCGGCACAGATCCTCGAGCGTGCCCACGCGCTGCACCTCGCGGCTCAGCACCCACGCGTGCTCAACGGAAATGAACGGATCGTAGCCGTAGACATCCATACCCAGATCGACGCAGGCGTTGGCGACCTTGGAGCCCACGTTGCCCAGGCCGATGACGCCGATGCGCTTGCCCTTGAGCTCGCGGCCCACAAAGGCCTTCTTGGCCTTCTCGGCATCGACCTGGATCTCGGGGTCGTCGGCGTTGTCGCGCACCCAGTTCATCGACTGCACTACGCCGCGGCTCGAGAGCACCAGCATGCCTAGGACAAGCTCCTTGACGGCGTTGCTGTTGGCGCCGGGGGAGTTAAAGACGACGACGCCCTTCTTGGCGTACTCCTCGACGGGGATGTTGTTGACGCCGGCGCCGCAGCGGGCGATGGCGCGGATGCCCTCGGGCAGCTCGTAGCCGTGCAGGTCGGTCGAGCGCATCAGGATCGCGTCGGCCTCCTCGGCGGTGCTTACAAACTCGTAGCCCTCGCCAAACTCGACTTTGCCGTCTTTAGTGATGTCGTCGATGGTCTTAATCTTGCGCATGGAAAAACTCCTTAGCAGGTTTTGATCTAAACAGAGTGGTCTGATGTGGCTGGTCGGCCCGCGCGTTGCGGGCTAGTTAGATCGCGGACTCAAACTATGCTGTGCTTCGAAGTCCTTCATATACGAGGCTAGTGCCTGCACGTCTTCCATGGTTACGGCGTTGTAGACGCTGGCGCGCATGCCGCCCACCAGGCGATGGCCCTTGACGTTTTGAATCTGGTGCTCTGCCGCGCCCGCAACAAAGGTCGCGTCGAGTTCGGCATCGCCGGTACGGAAGGTGACGTTGGCGATGGAGCGACTGTCTGTCTGCGCGGTGCCGTGGAATAGTTTGCTGTTCTCGAGCAGGTCGTAGAGCAGGTTGGCCTTGGCCCAGTTGCGCTCGGCCATGGCGGCAAGTCCGCCGATCTGCTCAACCCAACTGAACACCTTGCCGCACACGTAGATGCCAAAGGTGTTAGGCGTGTTGAGCATGGAGCCCTTGGCGGCCTGGGTCTTGAGGTCCATATACTGCGGCGTCTGCGCAAAGGCGGGGCCTTCGGCGATCAGGTCGTCGCGCACGATAGCCACGGTCACGCCAGCTGCGCCGGCGTTCTTCTGCGCACCGGCGTAAATGAGCCCGTAGCGCTCAACGTCGAGCGGCTGCGACAAAAAGCAGCTCGAGACATCGGCGACCAGCGGCACGTCGCCGCAATCGGGCAGCTCGTGGTACATGGTGCCAAAGATGGTGTTGTTCTGGCAGATGTAGACGTAGTCGAGCCCGTCGCCCGCGGCCTCGGCGGCAATGCGCGCGTTGATGTCGGCCATGTCGGGGATGCGGTCGAAATTGGTGTCCTCGGAACTCGCGAGCAACACGGCCTCGCCGTACTTGGCGGCCTCCTTGTACGCCTTGTTGGCAAAGTTGCCGGTCACGACGTAGCCGGCGCGGTCGCGGCGCATGAGGTTCATGGGGATGCCCGCAAACTGCAGCGTGGCGCCGCCCTGCAAAAACAGGATGCGATAGTTATCGGGGATGCTCAGCAGACGGCGCAGTGTTGCCTCGGCGTCATCGATAATCTGCTGGTACATGCTAGATCGATGGCTCATCTCGAGCACGGACATGCCGCAACCGTGGTAGTCCATCATCTCGTCGGCGATCTCGGTGAGCACGCTTGTAGGCAGTGCGGCCGGGCCAGCTGAGAAGTTGTGCACACGTGCCATCTTCTAGTTCCCCCTCGTAGTCGTTTGAACGTTCGGGATACTTTAGCACAGTGGAGCGCCAGGCGCGACCGCATCACGGTAAAACTCGACTACACCGCTATGATTTACAGGATGGTTACATGGGGGGCTTATCTTGAGGCTCGCATCCGATCCGCCTCGGCCTTCGCTTGTTTCCAGGGGCGCACACGACCGTTGGTGAGGTCGTCGTAACCATGAGCGATGGTACGTTGAATGTGATCTTCGCGTTCCTGAATGGTAGTTAGCGCGCGCGTCTGATCAGAAATAGGCTTTACGACAGGCATATGAAACTCCTTACGTAGAATCATATGTATAACTCTATGTTGAGTGTAGCGGAGGGTGGCGTTGGGCGTGTGCGTGCCTGCATTCGTAAGCGCGGTTGTCTGGCAAGTGTGATTTGGGGCGACCTCGTTAAAGTTTCTAAGCTGCGAAAATGACCGTTAACCGGATTAAATTTTGTTGCTCAACATTTGACACTCTGGGCGTGGTAACTTTTTTACCAACAGGTATGATTATTGTCATGTGCGCCGCGCCTGCCTGCCGGGTTGCGGCGCACTTGTGACAGCCTTTGACACCCTTGGAGCGTGTACTGTGGATGTAACCACAAAAAGCGTTCGGGGGGGGGGTGCTCACCCGCGAGCAATTCCTCCCGCATGAGATGCGCATCGTCGCTGCCCTTCGTATGCAGGGCGCAAGCGACGAGCAGGTCATTGTACGCGTAAAGAGCGAGAACCTCTTTCAATATCCCACGGAGCGCATGGTCGCCAACCGCGCAACCGTGTGCCTTCGCCGCCTTGACGCCATGGTGCCCACGGACGCCGTATGCGCCGCGCGCGGCATCGACCCCAAAACCGCCGTCGAGGCTGCGACATCCCTAACCAGGCTCATGGCATCCGGCACTCCCACGCAGGCGGACCAGGCCATCTTCTACAGCATGATCTGCCGCTACGATATCGTGCGCGAGCTCGTGCTCGTCGAGGTAGGGGAGCGCCTACAAAACTTCGATTATGCCTTTACGGCGGTTGACCTCAACGCCTTTATGACACGCTTTACCACGGAGTATCCGGACGCGGCCCGCTGGACTGAGGCCACGGTCAAGCGCATTAAGGGCTCGCTCCGCCAGACGCTCCGCCATGCCGGCCTTATCGGCGAGGGCCAGAGCCCGGAGTCCGAGCGCCTGTCACCGCTCTTCCTCGATTCCGATGTCGAGCGAGCCTTGGTTCAGCTGGGCGAGCAGTCGCTTATCGCGGCCCTTACCGGCAGGGCGGTGATGTAGCGTGGCTCCCGTCAAAAGCGCCGTCGACCCTGTTATCACCCCGGCGACCGATCTCACCACCAATATCGGCATCCATTCCCGCAAGAGCGTCGTGGCGGCGCATGTCCGCTCCGAGCGCGCCTGTCAGGAATTTGAGCGCCGTGTGCAGCTTCTGCGCGAGTGCCTGTGCAGCGAGGACTTTTTGGCCAACAAGGGCATAGGCAATGAGATTGGCTTCCACACCTTTTGCTATGACCCCGCGCTGGAGTTTGAGGCGCGTGCATTATTTGACACCCTTTCACGCGATGCCGAGGCCGACAAGCTTCCGTGCACGCTCAAGGTCGTGAACCTTTACGACGCCGTGCTGGCAATTCTCGAAAAACGCCGTGTCCTCAAGGCTATCCCGCACCAAGAGGAGCGCCGCGGTACCCAGCGCGTGCTCGAGGACGTGGCCAAGTTCGCCTCGCCCGAGAAAGTCGCCGCGTACATCCATGAGCAGACCGAGCCGCACGCGCCTGGAGACGTCGTTCTCCTCACCGGCGCGGGCGAGGTTTTCCCGTTCTTTCGCATACACACGCTTCTCCACTGCATGCTTGCGGATTTTGATGAGGTGCCTGTGGTCGCCGCCTATCCGGGCAGTTTCAACGGCTCTTCTTTCCAGCTCTTTAACCGTCTGCCGGCCGACAACTACTACCGCGCCATCGATATCTCGTAAGCACGGCTCCCCGCAGGCAAGTCCCTGCCGCCGGTAACAATCCTTTGCCATAACGTTCCCAAACCCAAAGGAGCACCCATGGACAACACGATCATTCGCGACCTCTTTGCTAAAGACATCAACCGCTCCATCAACGGCGTGGTCAAGGTCCAGGATTCAAAAGATGGGTCCATCCGCCAAGAGCTTGACGAGTACGTGGTGACGCGCGAGTTGCAGAGGCACTTTGCCACGTTCTTCAAGGCCTACGGCGATGCCATCGATGCGCGCACCGACAAGATCGGCGTGTGGATCAGTGGTTTCTTCGGTTCCGGTAAATCGCACTTCCTCAAGATGCTGAGCTACCTGCTCGAGAATCGCCAGATCGGCGGTAAGAGCGCCATCCGCTACTTTGACGGCAAGATCGTCGACCCCATGGTCGCGGCTGCCATGGAGCGCGCCTGCTCGGTGCCCACGCAGGCCATCCTCTTTAACATCGATAGCAAGGCGGGCCAGTGGAAGCAGGGCGATACGGCTCCCACGGCGCTGCTTCGCGGCTTTGAGCGCATGTTCTACGAGGCGCGCGGCTTCTACGGCGAGGACCTCAAGCTTGCAAAGCTCGAGGACTACATCGATTCCCTGGGCAAGACCCAGGAGTTCCGCGAGGCCTTTGAGCGCGTGAACGGCGAGTCCTGGCTCCAGACCCGCGACACCTACAGCTACTTTGAGGACGACGTGGTCGAGGTGCTGCAGAGCGTGCTCGGCATGAGCGAAAAGGCCGCATGGAACTGGCTCGAGGGTTCTGAGGACGAGGTTTTGGCCCCCGATGTCTTTGCCAAAAAGGTCAAGGACTACGTAGACGCTCAGGCAGCGGCCCACGGCGGCAACTTCCGTTTGCTCTTTATGGTCGACGAGGTGGGTCAGTTTATTACAAACGACAAGGACCCAAGCCTTATGCTGAGCCTTCAGACCATCGTCGAGGAGCTGGGTGCCGCCTGCGGTGGCCGCGTGTGGGTGATGGTTACGAGCCAGGAGGCCATCGACAACCTGAGCCTGCCCGTGGGCAACGACTTTTCAAAGATCCAGGGCCGCTTCAATACCCGCCTTTCGCTCTCCAGCTCCAGCGTGGACGAGGTCATCCAGCGCCGTGTGCTCGAGAAGACCGCGCCGGCGGCCGATATGCTTGCACAGGTCTACGAGCAAGACGCCGCCGTGCTTAAAAACAACTTTACCTTTGAGGGTGGCTCGCGCTCCGACCTTGCCGGCTACGCCAACTCCAAGGATTTTGTGGCCAGCTACCCGTTTGTGGGCTACCAGTTTAAGCTCCTGCCCGACGTGATGACCGAGGTGCGCAAGCACGGTGTCAAGGCCAAGCACATGTCAACGGGCGAGCGCTCCATGCTGAGCGCGTTCCAGGAGAGCGCTCAGGCCATCCAGTATGACCAGACCGGTGCACTCGTGCCGTTCTGGTGCTTCTTCGACACTATCTCCAAAGACCTTGAGCACGGCATCAACCAGGTGGTCGACCGCGCGGTCCGTGCGGCCGAGGACGCAAAGGGCCTTGAACCCTACGACGTTCAGGTGCTCAAGCTTCTGTACCTGATTCGTTACATCGGCTACGTTAAGGCCACGGTCGAGAACATCTCCATCTTCATGATCGACGGCCTCGACGTGGACATGCGCGCCCTCAAGGACCGCGTCAAGGAGTCCTTTGCCCGCCTGGAGCGCGAGAACTACGTGGCACGCCAGGGCGATGCCTATAGCTTCCTCACCGACGAGGAGCAGGAGATAGCGCAGGAGATCGCACGCACTCCGGTCGATAACGCGCAGGTGATCGAGTCTATCAAAAAGCGCCTGTTCGACAGCATCTACACCGCGCGTAAACTCAACCGCGGGGCCAACGACTTTCCGTTTGACCGCTATGTGGACGGCTCAATCCACGGTGCCAGCATGGGCGGCATGGAGCTTTGCGTGGCGACTATGGCGAGCGATCTGGGCCGTGCGGACGATACCGAGCTGGCCTTGGCTTCTTCGGGCAAAGCCATCGTGGCTTTGAGCGACGAGGCGGATTATTGGGAGACGCTCGTCAACGCCGCCAAGATCCGCAAGTACGCCAAGACGCGAAATCTCCAGGAGCTTCAGCCGAGTACGCGCCAGATCGTCGAGTCCAAGATGCGCGAGGCAGCCTATAACGAGAAAGAGGCCGATGTCCTTTTGAGCGAGGCCGTACTCCATGCACGTTGCGCGGTCAACGGCCGCATAATTGAGGTCCGCGCGGCCAAACCCGCTCAGGTCTTTGAGCAAGTGCTGGCGCAGCTGTGCGATGTGGTCTTTGAAAAGGCCGACTATATCGGCGCGCCGGTCACGAGCGATTCCGATATTCGCTCTACTCTGGCGGGCAACGTTCAAGCGGGGCTCGCTGGCATGGATGCAGGTAACACGCGTGCGCTCAAAGAGGTCGAGGACTACCTCAAAGTGCAGCACCAGCGCCACCTGGATACCGCTATGGGCGATATCCAGCGCCAGTACCAGCAAAGGCCCTTTGGCTGGCGCGAGGTCGACATCGCAAATGTGGTGGCGCAGCTTGTGGTGGAGCAGCGCGCGCAGGTGCTGTTTGGCGGTCAGACGGTTCAAGCTAACGACAGCCGCATGGTGGCGCTCCTGCGCAAGGATGCCGATAAGGCCCAGGTGCGCTTGCGCATGCGCATGAGCGACCGGTTGCTACGCGCCACGGGCGAACTCATGTGTGACCTGTTTGATCTCAAGACCGTGCCCTCCAACGAGGATAAGCTCGTGGCCGAGCTCAAAGAGCGCCTTGAGGGCTTGCGCGAGGCGTGCCTCGCCATGGCGCGCGACTACTACACGGGCATCAAGCCGGCCTACCCGTATCCCGGTGAGGACGAGTGCGAGAAGATGCGCTCGGAGGTGGCCGACGTCCTTAAGGACCAGAACGAGGCCGAGGCGTTCTTGACCACGTTCACCAAGCATGAGGAGCGTTTGCTCGATGCCAGGGAAGACTTTGACAAGGTGGTTGAGTTCTTCGAGTCCAACCAACGAACAGCGTTTGACCACGCCAGGGATTTCTTGAACCGCACCGGGGGTATCGAGTATGCCTCCGATGACATTCCCGGTGCGGTGGAGAACGTGGCAACGGTTCGTGAGATCCTCAAAGATCCCAAGCCCTACGGCCGTATTAAAGACCTGCAGCCGCTTATGGATCCCGTCGAGGATGACATGAAAAAGCTGTTGGGCATCCGCCGCAATGTGTTTTTGTGTCGCATCGAGAGCGATCTGCAAGACCTGCGGGCGCAGGCCGAGAGTCAAAAGGGCTTTGTCAATCAGGCCAAGGATGCCATAGCAGACGCCGGCACCAAATACGAGTCGTTCAAAAACCGTGCCCACAGCGCTCAAAGTCTCAACGAACTGAGCGTTGTTGCAACTAACTGGGGCGACTGGCTCAGTGCGGCGGCCAACGAGATGTACGACGCTGTGGATGAGGCCCGCGTGCGTATGGACAACGAGCGCCGCACCACCGAGGTCATGAGTACGGGCGAGGTGGTCAAGAAGGTCTCCAACAAGGGCGCCGCATCGTCTGCTCCCGTGCCCGCGCCCAAGCCCCAGCGCAAGATCAAGACTGTGCGCCGCGCCGATCTGGCCAAGCCGAGTCGCCTCTTGTCCGCAGAGGACGTGGAGCGCTACGTGGACGACCTGCGCTCTCGCCTTATGCAGGCACTCTCTGCAAACGACGAGATCCGTATCAACTAACCCGCGGAGCAACCGGCGCCAAGGCGTGCGCCGGTTGCTTATGGCATTTAGGAAGGCTCATCAACCATGAACGATTCTGCTCTTAAGAGCTTCTGCACCTGGGCCCGCACGGAGCTCATCAAAGGCGTGGAGGCGCAGATGGTGCGCTACGGCATCACCGAACCTGCACCTGTGCCCGCTGGGTCCGAGACCGTCAACGGCCTGCCCCTAAGTCCTGCTGAGGTTGAGCAGCGTGACGAGCTGCTGCGCATACAGACAGAGGTGGGTCACGAGGCGCTGCGCGACCGAGCGGCCTACACCTGGTTCAACCGCATCGTAGCCATTCGCTTTATGGATGCACGCGGATGGCTCCCCAGCCGTATGCGCATGCTGAGTCGTGCGGACGGCAGCCATGGCAGCGAGGCCGTGGAGAACGCACTGGACGTGGAGATTGCGGCGGCCGATGTCGATCGCATAGCCGAACTTAAGATGGCGGGCTTGGATGAACCGCTGTGGCGTTACCTGTTTGTGGCTCAGTGCGAGGAGCTTGCCGATTGCCTGCCGGGCGTCTTTGAACGCGTGGGCGGAGCCATGGAACTGCTGCTGCCCCAGGGCCTCATGATGTCCGATGGCGTGGTGGGCAAGCTCAACGCCGTCCTCGCTGACGAGGACTGGCGCGAGGGCGTGACCGTTCTGGGTTGGATGTATCAGTACTACAACGCTGACGTTAAAGACGAGTTCTTCAAGTCCAAGCGCAAGGCAGCGGCGGAGGACATTGCGCCCGCCACGCAGCTCTTCACCCCCGAGTGGATCGTGCGCTATATGGTCGAGAACTCGCTCGGCCGTCTGTGGATGCTCAACAATCCGGGGAGTTCGCTACGCGAGCACATGAAATATTACATCGAGCCCGATGCTGAGCACGAGGACTTCATCCGCATCTCGAGTCCCGAGGAGATTTCGCTCTGCGACCCAGCGTGCGGCTCGGGCCATATCCTGGTTTATGCGTTTGAGCTGCTCTTTGCCATGTACGAGGAGCGCGGCTACCGCGAGCGCGAGATCCCGGAGCTCATCCTGACCAAAAACCTCGCTGGCATGGAGATCGATCCCCGTGCGGCTCAGATTGCCGAGCTGGCGCTTGCCATGTGTGCTCGCGAGCACGACCGTCGCTTCTTTAGACGTGGCGTTCGCGCCGATGTTACCGTGCTCACGAGCATTCCGCTGGGGGAGGATGAGCTACCGGGTAACAAGAAGCTCGCCGAGGAACTGAGCCATTTGGGCGAGATCGGCTCGCTTCTTAATCCTTCAGAGGACGAGATTGACGAGCTTAAGGCCGCCGCCGCGAGCTGTTCCGACGATCTTTTTGCTTCTGCGACCAAAACTAAGCTCGAAAGCGCTGCCGTCATCTGCGAGAAACTGTCCCGTCGTTTTACCTGCGTCGTGGCGAATCCTCCGTATATGGGCAGCAGCAGCTTTAACCCCTTTATGAGCAAGTGGGTCAAGAAGAACTACCCCGACGTGAAGAGCGACCTGTTCTCTTCGTTCATCGTGCGTATTATGGACTTTGCCGGCGGGCACGGCGAAATCGGAATGATGACTCCGTTTGTTTGGATGTTTATCGGTAGCTACGAGAAGCTTCGAAATAGGCTTATCGATGACAAGACCCTAACTACGCTCATTCAGCTCGAGTATTCTGGCTTTGCAGGGGCAACCGTGCCTGTCTGCACATTTACCTATCACAATTCGCATATCGATGGCTATAAGGGCGGATACGTTCGTCTTGCCGATTTTACTGGCCCCGCGGTTCAGGCTCCCAAGGCGCTGGAGGCAATCCAAAACCCCGTCTGTGGTTGGTTCTACCGTCGCGACGCGGACACCTTCAAACAAATCCCCGGCACCCCCATATCCTACTGGTTGGGGGATGGGCTATTGGAGGCTTATTCCTCCGGACGATTTATTGACGAGGTGGCCCATCCTAAAGTCGGGATGCAAACTTCGAATAACGAAAAGTTTCTACGTTTGTGGTGGGAAACAGATTGGTCACCGACTCAAAACGATTCGAACCATAAGTGGATTAAATACCTTAAGGGAGGTAAATATCGAAAATGGAACGGCAATCTAGAGTATTTGCTTTTCTACAACAATGATCCGAATTACATCCTCGAGCAACCCCATGCCCGCGTTTTACCGCTCGAAATGCTGCGAAAGCCTAAGATTACATGCACAATGCTGACGTCGGGAAGACCTGGCTTCAGGTCTGCTCCTGAAGATTCTTTTTATGACATTGCGGCACATTGTTGTTTTCCGAAGGAGCCACAATTCAATTATATATTGGGCCTGTTGAACAGCTCTCTTTCTGCTCTGTGTCTTTCGGCGCAGAATCCAACGATGAATATGCAGGTGTCTGATATAGCTTCGGTCCCCTATGTTGAAGGCGACCCGAAATCGGTGAGCAAGGTGAGTGGAATCGTTGCCGAATCGTCAGATATTTCGAAGATTGACTGGGACTCGTTTGAAACCTCTTGGGATTTCAAACGTCATCCGCTGTTGTAGGTGAGCATTGTGACCAAATCCTACAAACTTGTCGAAGAGACGAAACGAACTACAGCGGAGTGTGCTGAAAAGTGGAACGCAGATAAACGAGATGTTTCCGCCTGGTGTAGGGCTGATTTGATTTATGGTGCGGTAAAAGAAACCTCTTTCCCATTCAGGTGGATCATTCCCTGTGATGCGAAGCGTCCCATAGATGCATGCATCATTAGGGAGCTGCTGTGGCAGATTATCGAGCTTGAAAACGAGCGTATTTCCGAAATCGACGTTTCTGTTTGGGGTATTCCGGCAGTCGATGTTGCTGGGTGCATTCAGTCGTTGAAGGATGCCGATTATTTGGCGTTTTCACAAGAAGGTGTTGGCTTACAAATAACGAAAAAGGGCCTTGCTTTGATTGGCCGCGGTCAGCATGACAAGGCTATGAATGAGACGCCTACGGCACTGAAGTGGACTGCCGATGCCGTGGGTATTATTGCCGGAAGTGCAATAGATCAAATTATCCAAAGATAAGCTGCTTCCGCAAGGACGCTGTAGTTTCGAAAGGTAATAACCATGTCTGATTGTTGTATTTATGAACCTCAAAATTACGACCCACAGGCGGTTGATCGTTTTCTCCGTGGTGAGACTAGAGAAATATGCATTGAGCTGAAGTGCGTTGAGCAGGAAAAGTCAGAGGACTTTGCGATTACGGATGCGGTTTTGCAGCTCGATTTAATAAAGTGTAGGGAGCCACACATGTGCGACGTTCCCGCTCATAATACCCCTTATTTTGATCCATCTGGTTTAGCGAAGCTTTCATTTTTGATTACCGAGAAGACAGTCGGTTCGCAAGATTACCATGCGATTTGTCGCTGTGGGGCCGCTCACCATCTGTTGGGGGGCTCTCGATTGCTCCTTGTAATTTCGGAAGGGAGCGAATCTCGAGAATGCGCATTTGAGTTTAGTCCAGCATCGGGAGTGTTTGGCAAATACGTGTGGCATGAAGTCGATTTGCAAACTTCCATTGGATAGGCGAGCGATTTCATATCGCGCAACTAAGACGAATCAGCTGCTTTCGAGCGAGAGATGCGCCGGCATCGCGCGGTGCATGGGGCTGAGCTTCGAGCCTGATTCCTTCACGGCGACCGATTAATTGAAAGACCATGGGAAACGGAAGGCGGCACAATGACAACGCTTTTGGCCGATAAATACGAGGCTCGCAAGGCCGAGGTCAATGCTCGCTTTGAGCAGCTTCGCGCTAACGAAGAGGAGCTCAACCGAATCTTTGCCAAGATCTACAACATGGAGGGCGAGGTGCCCATCGAGGTCGAGGATAAGTACGTGTCGGTGGCACGCATCTTCGACACCGCCGACGAGATCCCCGAGAGCTATAAGGGCAACAAGTATGTGCGCACCAAGCGCGACGAGATCACCTCGCTCATGAGCTATGCCGTGGGCTGCATGTTCGGCCGCTATTCGCTGGACGTGGACGGTCTGGTTCTGGCCGATCAGGGTGCCACGGTCTCTGACTATCTGGCCAAGATGCCCGATCCCGAGAACGTGACCTTTATGCCCGATGGCGACAACGTGCTGCCCATTACCGACGATGAGTACTTTGACGACGACATCGTGCGTTACTTTATCGACTTTGTGCGCACCGCGTACGGCGAGGAAACGCTCGAGCAGAACCTGGCCTTTATTGCCGAGGCGCTCGGCGG
This sequence comes from Collinsella sp., assembly GCA_048500675.1. Classification (GTDB taxonomy): domain Bacteria; phylum Actinomycetota; class Coriobacteriia; order Coriobacteriales; family Coriobacteriaceae; genus Collinsella. The sequence continues at coordinate 11,238 of DBFSAO010000134.1, read as the reverse complement.
CAAGGGCACCTCGCGCGAGGTGATTCGCACCTACTTTTTGAAGGACTTCTTTAAGGACCACTGCCAGACCTATAAGAAGCGCCCCATCTACTGGCTGTTCGACAGCGGCAAGAAGAACGGCTTCAAGTGCCTTGTTTACATGCATCGCTACCAGCCCGACCTGTTGGCTCGCATCCGCACCGACTATGTGCATGAGCAGCAGGAGCGCTACCGTGCCCAGATCGGGTATGCCAACGATGCCCTTGTCAGTGCCGAGCGCGGCGAGCGCGTGCGCTTGGATAAGTGCATCAAAAAGCTCAACGACCAGCTCAAAGAGACCATTGCCTACGAGGAGAAACTGCACCACTTGGCAGACCAGATGATTAAGATCGACCTGGATGACGGCGTCAAGGCCAACTACGCCAAGTTTCAGGATGTGCTGGCGAAGATTAAGTAACTGCAGATACGGTAAGGATATTCATGCCCAAGATCGATGTAGAAGAACAGCTCAAGCTGCGATTTTTGCAGCCGTTGTCCTCATGCGCGCCGCGCCGTGTTGTGATTTGGCACGATGCGGACGGCGAGTTTGCTCCTGAGTTTGATCGATTGGCTGCCGAGGGTTTCGACGGCGTGGGGGCCGATGCCGGCGTAATGCCTGCTCACGGTGACTTTGAGCGCCCGGTGCGCTTTGTTGAGGCCTGCGAGGGCCGTATGTTTGCCGTCAAGAAGCTCATCAACCGCGATGACCTTGCGAGCGATATCTTGCTGTATCGCCGTTGCCCGCGCGGCAGGCTTGAGGGTGATTGGCTTGCCGATGTTGAGCTGTATGCCGATCAGTTCCAGGCTGACTATCTTTCGCTTTTGGCCGATCAGCTAGGCATCGAGAATATCGACGCCGTGCGCGAGAGCCTGCGCGAGCACAAGACGTTCTTTGATGCCAAGACCCGCTGCGCTAAGTTTGCCGCGTGTGTTCCGCATGCCTCGGGCGCATCCGATATCGAACTCGGCATCCTTACGGTGATTTTTGGCGGTAAAGAGCTTGGTGACGCGCGCCCCGCGTTTGTGCTGCGTGGCTGTATGACCATGCTGCTGCACGAGGGTCCCGAGGCGCTGGCCGAGTTTATGGACAAGTACTGCGTGCGCGATGTGCTCTCTGCCTTTATGCTTCGCTGCTATGGGTTTGAGGGACCGCTGTATGAGCGCGACTCATTGCTTATGCTTTCATCCCATGTGCTCCTTACAGCGGCGTCTACCGCGCTTCCCGAGGGAGCGCTCAAGGGACTCGAAAGCTATGTGGCTCCCGCCTACGGCCCCTATTGCCTTGAGGCGGTGCGCACTTGGGACCAGGCCGCCGATACCCAGGCGTCGAGCGAGGACCTATTTGAGATCTGTCGTTTGGTGGAGGATGCCCGCGGGCTCTTTGTGCGGTTTGAGGCTCTGCCGATCGATGCGCTGGCCTCGCTTGATGTGTTCCCGTGCGTCAATGAGGCTGTGCTCTCGCAGTTGTTCAGCTCGTTTGCCCAGGGTGCAGACCGTGTTGAGGACGCACGCGCCTTTGTGGCGCGTCGCTGCGACCTAAGCTGGTACCGCCGTGTCGAGAGCTACTTTGGCTTGCTTGCCGCTGTGGCCGATATGTGCGCGTTTAGGCAGACGCACGCGGGTGGGTTCCATCTGGCGCAGTCCCAGCAGGTGTGGGATGCCTATACGTCCGAATGGTATGCCATGGACGCTGCCTATCGCCATATGTGCACCGCGTATCTGCGGGCACGCTCCGTCGAGTGCGATGCGCTCGAGGAACCTGCCCGCGCCGTGGCGGACTGGGCGGAGAATCTCTACAGCAACTGGTTCTTGGCGGATGCCAATGCCTGCTGGGCGGCTGCTGCGCAAGGGGAGTGGGCCGATTGCGGCTACATCGATGGTCCCGCACGGCAGGATGAGTTTTACTGGCATGTGCTGCCCGCCTTTGTGGGTTCTGCCAAAACAACGGTCGTTATCGTGAGCGATGCGCTGCGCTATGAGGTTGCCCGCGACGTTGCGGCGCTGCTCGAGCGCGAACGCGGCGGCAACGTCAAGGTCTCTAGCATGCAGGCGGTCTTTCCCTCCATTACCGAGGTGGGCATGCCTGCGCTGCTGCCGCACCAGGTGCTTGAGCTTGCAGAGGATGGCGCGTTTGTGTTGGCTGACGGCATGCCCACCGCGACGACTCCGCAGCGCGAGGCCGTACTTACCCACGTTGAGCCCGCGGCCCGCGCTTTGCGCTCGAGCGCATACCTCAACATGGCGGGAACCGAGCGCAAAGCGCTGCTCAAAGACTCCAGGCTCGTTTATCTCTACCACAACAAGATCGATGCCACGGGCGAGAAGGCAGCTACGCAGGATGACGTTTTCGATGCCTGCGCGGACACCGTGGAGGAACTTGCCGCGTTGGCGCGCCGCGTGTGCACCGACGCCCCGGGCGCGCGTGTTGTTATGACGGCGGATCACGGCTTCATCTACACGCGTCGTGAGCTCAACGAGTGCCAGATGCTCGGCAAGCCAGACCTTCCCTTCCTTGACGCTCCTGTCATGCACGGCAAGCGTCATCTGGTGGTGCCCAACGAGGCCGTGGCCAAGCTTTCGGAAGAGGCATGCGAGATGTTTGTTAATGTTGGCATGGGACGTTTAGGTGCCGGTTTTGAGGGATTTGCCCCGCGCGAGAACGTGCACTTCAAGCGTCCCGGCGGCACTAACAACTACGTCCACGGCGGCATGAGCCTGCAGGAGCTCTGCGTGCCCGTTATCGGATTTTGGCGTGCGCGCTCGGGTTCCAAGGACTTTGTCGATACGCGCGTGGCGACGCTGCGCGTGCTAAGCGAGGGACGCCGAGTGACCAACTCGCTCTTCTCGGTCAACTTGATCCAGGAAGAACCCGCCCAAGGCAAGGTCTTGCCGTGCGAGTATGAGCTGGTGTTTACCGACGCAAGCGGCAACGAGGTGAGCGATACAGTCAAGGCGCATGCCAACAAGACTTCTGCTAACTCGCAGGAGCGCGTCGTGCATGCCAAGTTTGCGCTGCGTGCAGCGGATGGATTCTCGGCCAAGGGTCCGTACTATCTGGTCTGCCGCGAGCGCGAAACGGGCAAGATCGTTTGGCGCGAGACGTATACCATCGCTGTTTCGTTTGCCCCTGTTGCTGACTTTGGTTTTTAGGAGTGTGCCCTATGTTTGATAGCCATGACGACGGTCTGTGGGAAGTCCCCTTGATTGATGAGGATGTGCCTGCGGAGGCTGCGGTGCCTGAGGCCGCGCCCGTGAAGGCCCCGGAGGTCGAGACCGCTGCGCCTGCCCCGGAGACGGCGACTGCTGCTGCGCCCGCTGAGGCTGCGGTGGCCGCCGAGGACGAGTCCTCGACCGATGGCTATGACCAGGCTGCGGCCGAGGCTCCCGAGGATGAGGGCTACGACATGGACGGGCTGGACGGTAAGCTGCTCGAGCACTTTGGCGGCAAGATCGTGCGCAAGGACCTGACGGCCTTTATGAAGCGCGGCGCCAACGTGCCCACCTTTGTGTTGGAGTATCTGCTGGGCATGTACTGCTCAACCGATGACGAGGAAGCCGTGGCAGAGGGCCTGGATCGCATCCGCAGGATCCTCACCGATAACTACGTGCGTCCCGACGAGTCCGAGCGCATTAAGTCCAAGATTCGCGAGCTGGGCCGCTTTACCATCATCGACAAGGTGACGGCCAAGCTCGATGAGTACAAAGACATCTACGTGGCATCGTTTGCCAATCTGACCATCGAGCCGTTTGTGATGCCTGCCGAGTATGTGCGCGACTATTCCAAGATTCTGCAGGGTGGCATTTGGTGCATTATGAGCATCGAGTATCGTCACCCCTTGGATGAGGAAGACGAGTTTGGCATGGAGGTCTTTGGCGACGATGCGCCGCGCCGCTCCAAGGCCAAGCGCAAAAAGCGCGGGCCCGAGGACTCTCCGTTTAGCGTGGCGTCGCTCACGCCCATTCAGATGCCCAACCTGGACCTGGATGCCATGGTCGAAGAGCGCCAGTATTTCTCGCGCGACGAGTGGCTCAACATGCTGCTGCGCTCCGCTGGCTACGAACCCAGCGAGCTTTCCGAGAAAGAGCGCCTGCACTTTATCGAGCGTATGGTGCCGCTCATCGAGCGCAACTACAACCTGTGCGAGCTGGGTCCCCGCGGTACCGGTAAGAGCCACATCTACAAAGAGGTCTCGCCCTACGCCATTTTGCTTTCGGGCGGCCAGACCACCACGGCCAACCTGTTCGGCCGTATGAACTCCATGCGCGCCGACCGCGTGGGCTTGGTAGGTCACTGGGACTGCGTGACGTTCGACGAGGTCGCCGGCATGCGGTTTAAGGACACCAACGCCGTGCAGATCATGAAGGACTACATGGCGAGTGGCAGTTACGCACGCGGCCGCGATCAGATTAACGCCGACGCCTCCATGGTCTTTGAGGGCAACATCAACGACACCGTGCAAAATGTCCTTAAGACCACGCACCTGTTTGATCCGTTCCCGCCGGAGTTTAACAACGATTCGGCCTTCTTCGACCGTATCCATTACTACCTGCCGGGCTGGGAGATTCCCAAGATGCGCTCGAGCCTGCTGACCGGGCATTATGGCCTGATCACCGACTGTTTGTCGGAGTTTTGCAAGGAGATGCGCCGCAAAGACTTTACGCACCATATCGACCGGTATTTCCGCTTTAACAGCGACTTTAACAAGCGTGACGAGATTGCCGTGCGCAAGACCTTTAGCGGCCTTGCCAAGCTGCTGTTCCCCGACGAGGCCATGGACAAGGACGATGTGCGCTGGCTGCTGGACTACGCCATCGAGGGCCGTCGCCGCGTCAAGGAGCAGCTCAAGATTATGGCGGGCGTCGAGTTTATCGACGTCAACCTGGGCTATATGGATGCCGACAACCCGCAGGACGTGCACGTGGTGCGCGTGCCCGAACAGACCGAGGACACGCTGATTCCCGACGGGCCGCTGCTGTCCGGCCACGTATTTGGCGTGGGCAGGTCGCAGGGCGGCGAGGTTGCCGTATACAAGCTGGAGAACAAGGCCGTTGCCGGCGAGTGCAAGTTTAAGTACGAGGGCGTGGCCTTTAACAAGCCAGTGCGCGATACGCTGGAAGCCGCGTTCGACAACTTTGTGAACCTGGCGAACCGCGTGGCGCCGGGCATGCACATTGGCTCCAAGGACTACCTGCTGTTTTACAACGACCTGCAGAGCAAGGGCCTGTCCGAGGAAGTTTCGCTCGCCGAGTTTGTGGGACTTTGCTCTGCGGCGTGCAACCGCCCGGTGATGCCTGCGCTGGCGATTCCGGGAATCTTGCGCATGTCGGGTTCTATGGACGAGATCCGCGGGCTCGAGGACATTATGCGCGTGACCAAAAACGCCGGCGCCAAGCGCGTGATTTTGCCGCTGAGTGCCATCGCGGGCCTGCAGAGCGTTTCGTCCGAGATTATCTCGGGCTTGAGCCCGGTGTTCTACATGGATGGCGATCCGGTTGATGCCGCGAAGAAGGCGCTAGATCTGTAGGAGTGCGGGCGTGCGGGCTTGCGTGCGCGTGGGCCCGCGGGCGTGTTGGCGTGTTCGAGTAGGGAGGCTTTGCCATGGCGGGTGAGCGTTCTGTTGGCGAGTTGCTCGACGAGCTGTTTGGCTTTGAGTCGGTGGCCAAGCGCCAGGCCGCGCTTGAACGGTACGATCGCGGAGAGTTGGTGCGAAAGGCGCGCTCCCACGAGCTGCTGGGCGTGCTTAGGGACGTCGAGGCTGCCGAGCGCGCTGCGCGCGAGTCTGCCGTACGGGCTGTTGACGGGTATGTCCGTCGTGTTGAGGGCGCTGCGCTTGCACACGCTCGCAAGCAGGCGGGCATTGTTGGTCCGCTGCGGATGGAGCGTCGCTATGCTGCCTTTTTGCGTATGGAGGACAAGGCCGAGCTGCTGGTCCGTTTGGAGCAGACGCTTGCGTTTATCGAGGTAAAGCTGCGCGCCAATACGGCGGACAGGGTTCGTGCGGCGTACGATGCTGCGGGGGCTATGGTGCTGCTGGACGTGGCGCGTCTGAGTGACGTGCGCATTGTGGATGCCGTGCCCCTAGATGTCGATCTGCTGTGCACGCAGCTGGAGCAGTTGCGTTGTGCCGCCGACGCAACGGACCTTGCGGGTATGATCACGGCGACGTTTGAGTCTGAGCTGAGCGCGACCGGGCCGCAGGGCACTGACGGGTTTGCGGGCGATGTTGCTGGTGACGTGGCGTTGGAGCGTGAGCTTACCAACGTGCGCGGCGCTGCGCAGCGAGCACGCTTGGCGTCACAGGCATATCGGGCCGAGCGCGCCGCCCGCGTCGCGGGGAGCACGGTGGAGCCGGTATCGTTGCCCGAGCCTGCGTGCGTTGCGATCGAGACTGCGTGCGATACCGGAGAGCTTTCCGAGTTGCTCACTCAGGTTAAGAAGTTGTTTGAGACCTACCGTCGTGTTGTTGCCGACGGCGGGTTGTTCTGTGCGTTTGGCTCTGACTCGCCGCATGGGATTTGCCGCGGCAGTAGCTATATCGACTACGATCCTCGGCTTGACGAAGATGTGTTGGTGGGCGAGTACGACGGTGCTACCAGGCACGATGTTCGGCGTGAGGTTGCGATTCCGGAGCTGGTGGATGAGGCTTCTGCCGAGGGCGGCGATTCACTCAAGGTTGCCGTGGCGCGCATGCGCGAGTTTAACGGGCGTTGCTACGATGGTGTGCTGGATGAGGATCCTGTGCGCCATGTGAATGCGTTTTGGTATGGACTCAAAAAGCTCGGCCAGTATTGTGAGGCCGCCGTGCGCGTGGATGAGCGTGCTTGGGATTGCTTTATCGATAAGGTGCAGTTCGCCTACGATGAGCCCGTGGGGCGTTTGGCTGCGCAGATGGACGACAAACAGGCGGCGGCTTTTGTTGCTGCCGTGGATGTGCTCGGCGTTGATGGGTAAGGTCCTGGTCTGGTAGGAGGCTACACCATGAAGATTGACGTTGATGTAGACCAGCTGCGCGAGAGCCTGCTCGACCGCGCGGGGTCTGCGGCGGGCGTGGGCTTTCCGGCCGCCATGCTCGACGCGATGGATATCGAGGACGAGTCGCCCCAAGAGCTCCTAGCCCGAGCCGAACGCGAAGGCCTCGACCTCCGCGACTTTGCCGTCGATGACGACTGCGGAGCGTCTGACGACTGGTGACCCCGGGTCAGTTCATCCTTTTCTTCCTGAGATATAAGAGAAATCCCTTTTTGAACGTCCTTCGGGTTCCAAAAAATAGCCGATCAGTCTTTGTATCTTCCTTGCTGTCAAACTTGATAGCCGTTAGCTCGATCGTACAGATGTAGTCAGCAACTTGGAATAGCCGGTAGGCTCGTGGTGTGGCTTCTCGGTATACGATGACATCCCTTGCTAGAACGTACTCAAGCGCAGAATGAATGACCTCCGTTACAATCGGTTGGCCGTTGTCGTAGTAAATCTTAACGGTGTCGTATCGCTGGAAGAATTCCAGATGGTCGAAAAGTTCAACTGTGAGGTCTCGCCTCATTCTCTCCGCGAGACCGTTTTGGTTGCCGGCGAATTCGCTCATTCGGTATTGCAGACAGAGATAGCGTATGGGGAGATGCTGAATGAACGCGCGAAATGCGCTCAACATGTGCCTTCGCTGCTCCTTGGGAAGATCTTTGTAGTCGCCGTTTCCATTCAGTAGGGGTCCTGCATGAAAAGGCGTATTGGGAAGCGAGGACTGCGACAGGGCGCGCTCGTAGCGGTCAATGCGTTCAACGATTGCATCGTTTTGATCGTGAAAAACGAGGGTGACGAGGTAGTAGTTGGAGACGCCTCCGAGGTCGCCAGATTCGTCAACAAAGACGGAGAGTTCGCTCATGATGAGCCTCCATTTTTGCAAAAAAAATGCCGGGGGTAAGACCCCGGCTCTTGGAGGCCCCTCTTTTGGAGGGAACCGTATTCTTTATACCATGAGATAAGGGGTGCTTTCAAGTAATATTATAATAAGCAAACATATGTTCGTCAAACTACCTGCGAAAAGTCCTTAGCCGTCCAGAGGTGGGTAGAGCGGCTCGTAAATTGCTGACGCAATGGGCCGGCGTTTTCCCGAGAAGTATTTAGTCTTGACTCGCATAAAAAATGCCGGGGGACATCCCCCGGCTTTTTTCATTTCGGTGTCAATTCAAATGTTTTTCAATCCATCCCCTCAATAAGTTGCGGTGAAATAGGGACTGAAATGGCTGTTCAGAGGCCTATTCAATCCCTATTTCACCGCAACTTATGGGTGGGGATGGCTGCGACGCGAGCGTGGCGATGACGGCTTCGTCGCCGGCGTATATTAGGGTGTTGCCGTCGGGGATGATCGTTTGGCCTTCGCGCTTGAGCATCACCACAATAAACGGATGCTTGCCTTGCGGCACATCGCGCAGGCGCTGGCCGGCCAGGCGACCGTGGGGCGTCACGGTGACCTCGCGCAGCGTAACCTCGGCACGCTCTTCAAACGTCGGGGCAGCCATCACCAATAGGTCGCCTTCCTCAATTACGGTATCGCCGTTGGGCAACACCGGGTGCGCACCGTCGCGCAGTACCAGGACCACCAGCATGTCCGTCGCGCTGCCAATATCGGCGAGCGAGCGTCCGGAAAACGGATGGCCCGCGCCCACCTTGAACTTGACAAACGACATGCCGTCCTCGTCGCGGTAATCGTTAAACGTACGGCGCACGTCGCCTTCCGCGTCGATCATATTGAGCTTTTTCGCCACCGCCGGTAGCAGCGAGCCCTGCACCACAATGCTCGACACGGCAATCACAAATACCAGGTCAAACAGGTCGTGACCGCCAGGAACACCGGCCACCACGGTAAAGAGGCTAAACACGACCGAAGCCGCGCCGCGCAGACCCGCCCAGCTTACGAGCGCAACCTGGCGAGGGTTCGTCTTAAAGGGCGCTAGGAGCACGCCGACGGCGATGGGGCGGCTCACAAAGAGCATAAACGCCATGAGCGCCAGGCCCGGCAGCAGCATCTGCGGCAGGCGTGCGGGCGTTACGAGCAGGCCGAGCAAGAAGAAGATCGTCATCTCGGCCATCTCGGTGAGGGTATCGAAGAAGTGCGCCATCTCGACCTTGCCGGTGATGTCGCTCGCACCCAGCACAATGCCGGCCAGGTACACGGCCAAAAATCCGTTGCCGCCCAGGTAGCTCGGCAGCGCGTAGGCGACGATGGCCACGGCGAACAAAAAGATGGTCTGCGCGCCCTCGGCCGTTGCGTGCGCGCGTTCAATCAGGCGGCCCGCCGCCCAGCCGATGGCGAGGCCCAGGCCCACGCCCAAGATAATCTGCTTGGCCAGCAGTGCGGGAATGTTGATGTCGCCGCCGGCCGCGAGTGTGGCGAGCACGGCGGTGAGCATATAGGCGACGGGATCGTTGGAGCCCGATTCGACCTCGAGCAGCGAGTCGGTGCCGCCCCTCAGCGACAGGCTGTGCTCGCGCAGAACGCTAAAGACGCTGGCCGCGTCGGTGGACGCCACGACCGATCCCAACAGCAGGCCGCCGATCCAGTCGAAGCCCAGTACAAAGTGGGCGAACACGCCGGTGATGCCTGCGGTGATGACGACGCCGAGCGTGCTCAGCAGCACCGCCGGCGCGGCGACGGGCTTGGCGCGGTCGATATTGGTGTTAAAGCCGCCGTAGAACATGATGAATAGCAGCGCCGTGCTGCAGACGGTTTCGGTGAGCGCGTAGTCGCTAAAGTCGATGTGTGCCGGGCCGTTGACGCCCAGCAGCATGCCGAGTGCGATAAAGATGAGCAGGGTGGGGAAGGGGAGTTTTTTGCCGACGGGTTTGATGGTCAGGCACAAAATGATGACGAGGCCGATAAAGAGAAGGATCTGGTTCATGGATGGTGTCCGCTCCTGGGTGGTTGGCGTGGCACGGTCAGTTGTCTGCGGTTATTTGTACCCAAAGATGGTGGGTTTATGGGGTTGGATTGCGGGCGTGCGCGATATCGTCATAGACGGCTGCCGTCTTTGCCTCTGCTCGGAAACCCTTTCCAGCTTTATTGCAACGGAGTACAATGAGTAACATTTAAGTTCAACTTGAAGTTTTAGTTGCGGCGTCGGGCTTCGGCCGCAATGCAAGGAGAGGCGTACCATGGCGATCTATGTGACATCTGATGCTCACGGGCACGTGCGTGCGCTTGACGAGGCCCTGTCTAAGATCTCGTTGACGTCCGACGACACGCTGTACGTGCTGGGCGACATGATCGATCGCGGGCCCGATCCGGTCGGCGTTATTAAGCTCGTGCGCTCGCTGCCCAACGCCCACGTGCTCAAGGGTAATCACGAGCAGATCATGCTCGATGCCATCATTGGTCAGGATCCGCTCGATGCCGAGACCTGGGATATCAACGGTGGCTGGACGACGCGCGAGCAGCTCAACGACATGGAATTTGAGGCATACGAGGAGCTCGTGCGATGGATGGCCGCGCTGCCGCTCTACGCGGTGGTCGAGACCGAGGAGCGCCCGTATCTGCTGGTACATGCTGGAATCGAGATGAAGGCGGCGCGCGCGTTTTTGCTTGAGCATGGCGTCGATTGTGCAGATGGCGTCGGTGCGGTGAGTGCCGATCGCGAGCTGCTGCAGCAGATGCTCGCGGTGCAGTCGTCCGATGACCTGCTGTGGATTCGTCACGGCTATTGGGATGTGCCGACCGGGCTGCTTTCTACCGAGGGTAAGGGCCCGGTCGTTGTGAGCGGTCACACGCCAACGGTGTCGCTCGGGCGTTATTGCGAGGTCGGTGGTCTTGCGGGGCTCGACGAGGAGTCGGGCCGCGGGCAGATTGTGCGCCTGGGCGGCGAGGATGCCGCCGGTGTGCCCGATCGCATCGACATCGACTGCGCTGCCGCCACCGGCTCCGAGTTCGGTCGCGTGGGCATCCTGCGCCTGGACGACGGGGCGGAGTTCTACGCGAACATCAACCCGGGCGAATAATCGGTGCAAGGGGTAGCTAATTTGGGACGGGGCTTATTTGACTACTTTTGCCCTTCTGCCCGCTAATTGATTTCTCTGGGACGGGGATTAAATAAGGCTCTGTTAGACCAGGATTGACATGCCGACCTGCCGGCTAACTCGCCGTCTCCCCGTCGGGCGCCGGCATCTTGACCCTCATCTCGAACGGCATCCCGCCCTCCCGGACGAGCGCCCTGAGGAACGCGTTGACGGCG
>DBFSAO010000133.1:0-3509 GCA_048500675.1 Collinsella sp. | reverse complement strand
GGCCCTTGACAGCGGATTGGGTCATATGAGCGAGCGGGCCGCATTTGAGACAAGGTGACGTGAAACGAAAGGGCGCTGACCTTCTGGTCGCGCCCTTGAAGTTGAACGTCAGATTGTCCAAATGCGGCCCGCGCAGCGTCGGCCCGTTACGGCGTTTGGTAAAACGCCGTAACTAAAAACGGTTGCCGCGGAAGCCGCCGCCGTTGCGGCCGCCACGATCGCCACCGCGACCGCCGCGGTCGTTACCGCGGTTGCCGCCGAAGCCGCCACGGTTGCCACCGCGATCGCCATAGCCACCACGGTTGCCACCAAAGCCGCCGCGACCGCCACGGTCGCCGCCACGGTCACCAAAGCCGCCGCGACCACCGCGATCGCCACCGCGACCGCCACGGTCGCCGCCACGGCCACCGCGATCACCAAAGCCGCCGCGACCGCCACGGTCGCCGCCACGGCCGCCACGATCGTCACGACCGCCGCGAGGACCGCGGTCCTCGTCCAGGCCCATGGCGACGAGCGGAGCGATGACCTTATCGAGAGCGGCCATCAGCTCGGTGGCCTCCTCGTAAGAAAGCTCAGGCAGGAGCTTCTCCTTCTTGTTGGCAAGATCGACCAGGCCCTCAGCGGCATCCTCGGCAGCGAAGACAACGATCTTGCGCATATCGCCCTCGGCGTCGTCGATGCGGCCAACCAGATCGGCAGCCTCGGCCTCGGCCATCAGGCCATCGAGCTCACGAAGGCGCATGCCCAGCAGGTCGGACATTTCCTTCTGCTCCATCTTGGGCTTGAGGTCAAGGAGCTTGATAGCGCGCTCGATGTTCGCCATGCGCTCGGCCTTGGCCTCCTCCTCCTTGGAAATAGCAAAGCGACGGCTACGCAGCAGACGAGCGGCCTTCTGCATCTTGTCCATCAGCTCTTCGTCATCGTAATCAACGGCGGCCTCGACAACCTCGGCCTCCTCCTCGGCGGAAACCTCGTCAGCAGCCTCAACCTCGGCAGCTTCGGTCTCCACGGTCTCGACTGCCTCAACCTCGGCAGCCATGGTCTCGTTCTCGGTCTCGTTCATGATCTCTTCGTTCTCGGACATGAGACTCCTTCTTGGCCCTCTCGGGCATCATCGCCCCATTCGCGGGGCCCGTCGCGCACTCTTTGCGCTTTAAACATTCATGCCTCTCGGCAAAACGTCCATTAGTTTATGGTGTCGCCATCCAATCTAGCTGCAGAATCTATGTGCACACATTAATGCGACATGTGCGACTCGCGACGAGCGTACACCAGCGACACCACGAACCCGACCACGGCAATTACAGCCGCCACACGCACGGCAGCTGAAAATCCAATCGCCTGGGCAACGTCGGTCGCAACGCCAGCGGCACCGGCAGTCGCCGCAGAACTCGAGAGCAGACCGATAAACAGCGACGGGCCAAACGATGCGGCAATCATGTTCCACGTGTTAAGCAATGCCGTTCCGTGAGGATGTTCAGCGGCAGGCAGCGTCTCCAAGCCGGCCGTTTGCGAGGGGCTCAACACCAAACCGACTCCGGCATACACCACAACGGTCAGCGCCACGACGACGCCGATGTTCATGCTTGCCGCCGTCATCGAGATGGCAGTCTGTCCCACGGCAATCAGGGCAAAGCCGACCGGCAGCAGCGGCCATGCGCCACGGGCGTCCATCACGCGTCCGCCCACAATCGAGGTCACAGCGTTGCAGGCAATTGCCGGCAAAATGAGCAGGCCCGCAACAAGCGCGGTCATGCCGTATGCGCCCTCAAAATAGAGCGGCAACAAAACGCTCATCGAGAACGTCGTCATCATCGACACCACCACAAGCAAGCACGCAGGCCAAAAACGAACGCTCGCCATGGGACGCACGTTAAGCACCGGATGCTCGAGCTTAAGCTGGCGGGCCGCAAACAGGCCGAGCAGCACAACGGCGGCAAAAAGCGTCACGATGCCGGCAATCAGATTGGTCGAGAACTCGCCTACGGAATACACAAATGCCGTAATGCCGGCAGCGAGCAAAACAACCGACAGAATATCAAGCGTGGCGTTCGAGCGCTCTCCGACATTCTGAACAAGCTTTACGCCCGCCGCAGCGACCACAATGCCGCCCACCAGCGGCACTACGAACACCGCCCTCCAGCCAAACAACGTGCACATAAGACCGCTGATCACAGGTCCAAACGCCGGCCCCAGTGTAATGCAGGCACCGCCCAGGCTCAGATACAGACCGAGCTTCTCGCGCGGCGCGCAAGACAACACCACGTTCATCATGAGCGGGAACAAGATGCCCGATCCCGCAGCCTGCAAAATACGACTTGGCAGCAAAACGCTAAACGACGGAGCGACCAGGCACAGGACTTCGCCGGCGACCATGCATCCGCATGCGAAAAACAGCAGTTTGCGCGTCGAGAAACGGCCGGACAGGAAGGCCATGATGGCCGTAAAAATCGACGTCACGATCATGTAGCCCGAGACGAGCCACTGTGCCGTGGTGGCACTCACCGAAAAGGCTGCCATAATGTCGTGCAGCGCCACGTTAATGATGTTCTCGTTAAACGCGGCAACAAAGGCTGCAACATACATTACGACGAGAATCGCCGAGGCTGTCGACGGTGATTGAGTTTGCTTTTGGGATTTGGTCCCCATGAAATTCCTTCCTCTTAGAACGACAATCGCATCGCCCCAGAGGAACAGTCCAGGGCGAAAATGAGCCCTAGACTTACACCAGACGCCGTACACGACGAATCTGGCAACATGGTCCAACGTCGAAAGATTGTAACGCGGACGCGCAGCTTTCCTTCCGCGCTATTATTAAAAGTCCACGAAAGCATAAGACATGAGGAGCCCGCCATGATTAAGCCCATCATGAAATCCGAGTTCTTTTTGCGCCTACCTTCCGAAGACGCAGAACCCGACGATGTCGCGACCGGGCAGGACCTCCTGGATACGCTCCGCGAGCATGAGCGCGAGTGCGTGGGGCTCGCCGCCAACATGATCGGCGTGCGCAAACGCATCATCTGCGTAAAGGACGGCAACAGGACACTCCTGATGTACAACCCTCAAATTCTTGAGCAGGTCAATGCCTATCAGACGAGCGAAGGATGTCTCTCACTGATCGGCGAGCGTCCCTGTACCCGCTATCGCCGCATTAAAGTTGAGTATTTGGACGAGAACTTCGTCCACCGCATCAAAAACTTCTCGGGCTACACCGCTGAGATCATCCAACACGAAATCGACCACTGTAACGGCGTCGTGATCTAGTTCCGCCGTTCTACCGAACGGCGGACCACTTGACGCTGCGCGAGCCGCATTCACGCCAATCTGACGTTCAATTTCGAGGGCGCGACCAGAAGGTCAGCGCCCTCTCATTTCACGTCACCTTGTCTCAAATGCGGCCCGCTCGCTCATATGACCCAATCCGCTGTCAAGGGCCACAATGGCCCCGCCGACCGCTTGCAATCGGTCGGCGGGGCCTGCCGTTGAACCCGTCCCGGTCCGCCCCCGGC
>DBFSAO010000132.1:0-5804 GCA_048500675.1 Collinsella sp. | reverse complement strand
GGAGATGTACGAGTTCGTCGACAAGATCGGCTTCACTCCGGTCGAGACCATCACCTGCGCCACCCTCAACGGTGCCAAGATGTGCCACATCGAGGACGAGACCGGTTCCATCGAGGCCGGCAAGTGCGCCGACCTGCTGGTTGTCAACGGTGACGTCGCCGCCGACATCCACGTGCTCAACACCGACAACATGGACGTCATCATGAAGGATGGCTGGATCGTCGAGGCTGGCACTTTTGGTGAGGCTAACAAATACAGCGCCTAAGATACCGTTTGTCGATGGCTGGATGTAAAACACAGTTTTTGATTGCATAATGCAATGGAGAGGGTCGCTTGCGGCCCTCTTTATTGCTATGGGTGCGGTAGATAAAAGGGGATGACGGTGGATTTAAACAGGCTGATTCTGGGCAAGAGCTACAACTCTACCAAGGTCTTTCGTACGGCCCAGCATGTGGTTCAGGCCATCCTACTTGGTGTCGTCGTTCCGGCGCTTATCTTGCTGCTTATCTGGGATTTAACCGATAACCCCAATCCCGTTCCGGCCGTTGTCGTCATTGCCGGCTTGGTCATGCTGTGCTTCTTCTTCTCGTATGTCTTTGTGGTCCCCGACGACCTCACATCGAGCGCAACCGACCGTACGCTCGCCATCGCATCAAAAATATTCGCCTACACGTCGCGCGGCCTTACGCCCGAAGCGGCCCTGGGCGCCTCTAAAATCATCCTGTCCGAGACCATCGCCTCTGCCATCTGCTTTACCGATGGCAAACAGGTGTTGGCAAGCTGGGGCGAGGACTCGGCAAAGTGCCCTGCCGGCACCCCGGTCGTGCTCAAGACCACGCTCAGTGTGATTGAGACGGGCGAGCAGAGCGTGTTTTCTCGTGACACCTCCAATGAGACGGGCGGTTATTTTCCCCGCCTGCGCGCCGGTATTGTCGCACCGCTTACCGTGCGCGGGCATTGCGTGGGTACGCTCGAGCTGTACTATCCCCGCCTGAGCAGCATTGATATGCGCCAGACGGCCCTTGCCTCGGGTTTTGCCGATCTAATTTCCACGCAGCTCGCCAGCTTTGAGCTCGAGCGCCAGGACGAGCTCACAGCCCGCGTTGAGCTTCGCGCCCTGCAGTCGCAGGTCGACCCGCATTTTCTATTCAATACCATTAGCACGATCGTGTCGCTCGTTCGAACCGAGCCCGACAAGGCGCGATCGCTGCTGATCGACTTTTCCAACTACTATCGTCAGACGCTTTCTGACTCCGATACGCTTACCACGCTCGAGCACGAGGTGGAACAGGGCACTCGTTATATCAATCTTATGCAGGCCCGGTATGGCGACGGCCGTCTGCGCGTCTCGGTCGACATCGACTTTGAGGTGCGCGACAGCCTGGTGCCGCCGTTTATCTTGCAGCCGCTGCTCGAAAACTGCATCAAGCATGCGCAGCGCGAGATCGAGCCGCTTTCTATTCGTGTTAGGGCTTTCGAGACCGATGACGGCTTGGAGATCATCGTCGAAGACGACGGCATCGGAATGAGCGAAGAAGTCTGCGCGCATCTGTTTGAGCAGCATCGCCGAGAGGAGCCCGAGAGCATTACCGCCGACGGCTCCGTCAAGCGAGGTTGCGGCCTGGCGCTCTTCAACGTGCTTCAGCGCATCCATTTCTTTTACGGAGAAGATTCTGGCATGCGCGTGAAGTCCCAGGAGGGCGTGGGAACACAGGTCATCGTTGAGTTGAACGGCGAGCCACATGAGCCGGCGCCGTTGACGGTGTAGCACGCGGTTGGATTGAGAGAAAAAGAGGGGAAACGCATATGTCCGAAGGCTGGAACATCCTGGTGGTTGATGACGAGCCCCCAATTAGGGCTGAGCTACGCTATCTGTTGGAAAAGGATACGCGTGTGGGTCAGATTGCCGAGGCGGGCAATGTCACCGAGGCCGTGGAGTTGATTCTGTCGAGCAAGCCCGACGTGCTGTTTTTAGACATTACCATGCCCGGTCGCTCGGGAATTGAGCTTGCCGAGACCCTGCAAAACCTAAAGAGGCCGCCGGTCGTGGTGTTTGTGACGGCATTTGCCGAGTATGCGGCCGATGCCTATAACCTCGATGCTGTCGATTATGTCGTCAAACCGGTCGAGGATGCCCGCTTGTCAAAGGCGCTCGACAAGATCGAGACTGCCCTGGGCGCTCGCCGTGTCGTCCATGCTCCGCGCCAGCCTTTGCGCCTGACGGTGGATCGCGGGGGCAAAAAGGTGTTCATTCCCGTGGCGGATGTCTGCTACTTTGAGGCGCGCGCCGATTTTTGCAACGCCGTCTGCGCCGAGGGGACGTACCTGATCAATGAGTCGATTTCCTCGCTCGAGCGTCGCCTGGCCTCCGAGGGCTTTATCCGCGTCCACCGCAGCTATCTGGTTAATTTGGAAGACGTGCACAATGTCGAGATCGGCTCCACGGGCCTGATGGAGCTCAGGCTCGATCGCGTAACCTCGACGGTGCCCGTGTCCCGCCGTCGCGCTGCCGAGGTCAAATCGCACTTGGGGCTTGCGTAGGGGTCGGTGTGCCATCGTTTGCCGTTACAGGTTTGGCATGACTGTGCGGTGGGCATAATGGATTGCATCGAATGAAATCGAAAGGATTATTATGCCCGCGCTCATTACGCATCATCTGTTTGGCGAGGAAAGCATCGACCGTCTTCCGCAGGGCGTTATTACGTCCGACGAGGAGCGCATCGCCTTTATCCTGGGAAACCAAGGTCCCGACCCGTTCTTCTTCCACATGCTCACGCCGCGCATTTCCGACTGCATGTCGCTTGCTCAGGTCATGCACCGCTCGCGCATGTCGCGCCAGTTCTCGTGCCTGCGCGACGGCGTGTCACATCTGCAGCCGCGCGATGCCAATCTGGGTCGCGCCTTTGCGCTGGGCCTGCTGTCTCACTATGTGCTCGATCGCAATGCCCATCCCTTCGTCTACGAGCAGCAGTTTGGCATTGTCGAGTCCGATCCCGAGCTCGAGGCTTCGGGCAGTCAAGTTCATGCCGTGCTCGAAAGCGACTTGGACGTGCTGATGCTGCAGCTCAAGCGCGATGGGGCTACGGTCGAGGATTATCCGCCGGCGGGCGAGATCGTCACCACCGACCGCATCAATCGCGTTGCCGGCGTGCTGATGAGCTACGTCGCCGGACGCGTGTACGGTATTGACATCCCGGCGGGGGAGTACGGCGGCGCCGTCTCGGACATGCAGCTGCTCTACCGCACTATCGAGCCGGCCGGTTCGGCCAAGACGCGCGCGATTGCCCTGCTCGAGGGCTTGGTGCACGATTATTCGCTGCTCGATGGCCTTGCGCACCGCGTGACGACCGAGCTGCCCGAGCGTACCGGCAACTTGGGCCATCTGACCTGGAAGAATCCCTTTACCGATGAGGTTTCGAATGAGAGCTTCCCCGAGGTCTTCGATCGCGCACTGGTCGATTACGAGTGCACGGTTGCACGCTTTATCGAAACCGGTGACATGGAGGCCGTGACCGGCCATATCAACTACAGCGGTCGCGTGCTGGAAGCCGATGAGGAGTTCGACCGCGAGGAGTAGAGCCTCCGGCTTGCATGTCCGTGCATGCCCCTTTGCCGAATCCTTACCGGCGCCTCTGGGCAATTGGGGTACGATGAACTAACTGCATATCGGGCGAATACGAAGGGGCCCTGTCCATGAAATACACCAAGCTCGAGCGTAACTGGGTTATGTACGATGTGGGCAACTCGGCCCTCGTGCTGCTCAATACCTCGGTGGTGCCCATCTACTTTAACGCCATCAATACCGGTGCTTCCTCGGCAGACCTGGTGGTCGCCTGGGGCAACGCGCAGACGATCGCCTCGCTGGTCATTGCCATGCTCATGCCCATTCTGGGCGCGCTTGCCGATTACGCCGGCAACAAGATCAAGTTCTTCTTGGGCTTCTTCCTCACGGGCCTGGTTCTTTGCCTGGCGCAGGCTATCCCCATGTCCGCCATGGCATTTTTGACCGTGTACGTGCTGTGCACCATCGGCCTTAACTCTTCCATGACGTTCTACGACGCTATGCTGCCCGACATTACCACCGACGAGCGCATGGACGCCGTGTCCAGCTCGGGCTATGCCTGGGGCTACATCGGTTCCACCGTGCCGTTCATCATCTGCCTGGCGCTTATCATGGGTGGCCCCGCTCTTGGCGTCCCCACCATGCTGGCAACGCGTCTGTCGTTTGTCATCACCGGTGCCTGGTGGCTCATCTTTACCCTGCCGCTCATTCGCGCCTATAAGCAAAAGTACGGTCGCGAGCGCGGTCCTCAGGACACCATCGGCCACATCGTGGGCGGCGTGTTCTCCGAGGTCGGACACACCATGCGCGAGATCGCCCACAACAAGACCGTGCTGGTCTACATGTTCGCGTTCTTCTTCTACATCGACGGTGTGCACACGGTCATTTCCATGGCAACCAGCTACGGATCGGCTCTGGGCATCGACTCGACCCAACTGGTGCTGGCGCTGCTCGTTACGCAGTTTGTGGCCTTTCCGTCCGCCATCATCTACGGCAAGCTCGCCGGTCGCGTGGGCACACTCAACATGATCTTGGTGGCCGTCGCCGCCTATATGGGCATCGTGCTCTTTGCCGCGTTTTTCTTAAAGACCGCCTTTGAGTTTTGGGTGCTCGCTATTTTGGTCGGCTTGTTCCAGGGTGGCGTGCAGGCGCTCAGCCGCAGCTATTTTGGCCGCATCATCCCCAAGGAAAAGTCCAACGAGTACTACGGCTTCTTCGATATCTTTGGCCGTTACGCAAGCGTTATGGGCACCTTCCTGGTGTCGGTTGTCACCTCGCTGACCGGCAACCCGTCGCTGGGCGTCCTTTCTATTGGCGTTCTGCTGGTTGTTGGCTTTGTGCTGCTGGTCCGTCTGTCCCGCATGGCTCAGGCGGCGGCGTAGGGCAATCGGGCTCAGTGCAGCAATTGTGCCTATCTGCAGTACTCTTTTGGAAGTAGCCGCATAAATCATTCTGACTTCCGAGCAATGTTTAGCCCAAGTGGGTATGATGGAATCAGCTAGGTCGCGGGGCGTCGCCTGTGTTTGGCGGCGCCCCGTTTTTGTGTTGCAAGGAGGGTAAAGGTATGAACGCCACAGTTGTGATCCCAACATATTGGGCGGGCGATGATACCCAAGCAAACGCTCCCGGCACCTACGATCACTCGACGTCGCTCAATGCCGCCAACCCGGAACTTGATCGCTGCCTGACTTCGCTCGAACAGGTGCGCGACATTCCGCGCATCATTCTCTTGGTGGTCTGTCCGGTTTCTGCCACGGTCGACGTATCCCATCGCGTGCACGAAATCGTTAATGCGCATCCCGCACTTAAGGTCACCATCGTTACCAATACTCAGGCTTCGCGTGTTGCCGACCGCGTGGCACAGATTGCTCCCAAAGGCTCGGGCGAGTGCGTGAGCTTGCGCGGCTACGGCGCCATCCGCAACATGGGTCTTGCCTGCGCGGCGGTGCTGGGGCACGACGCGGTTGTGTTTTTGGATGACGACGAGACCGTTATCGATGCCGACTTTATGAAGCGTGCGACCTATGCACTGGGCCAACAGACGCGTCAGGGCTTGCCGATCTTGGTCAAGAGCGGCTATTTCTACGATCGCGACGGCTCGCCGCTGGCTCCCACGGACAAGGCGGGCATCTGCCATCGTTGGTGGACCAAGCGCATCGAGTTCAACCGTTGGATGAAAAAGGCGCTCTCGGGCACCCGCATCTCGCGCTCCAACTACGTGTGCGGCGGCCTGATGGCCCTG
>DBFSAO010000131.1:0-15262 GCA_048500675.1 Collinsella sp. | reverse complement strand
CAAGGAGGAGGGTTGCGCCGACGTCACGATCATTCGCGGCTCCGTGGGTCCCACCATCGGCTCGCACGTGGGCCCCGGCATGGTGGGCTGCGCGTTTTGGGGTAAGAACCGCGCCGACAAGGCGTCGCTTTCCGACCGTATTGCCCGCCGCGTGCGAGGCGAGTAGGCAGGCGCTGCGGCTGCAAGCGCCCTCAAGTCACGGCCGAAACGCTGGCACCGAGTATTTAACCTGGTAACAACACCCAACCCAAAAGGAAAGGTTTCATGGCAAACAAGCTCTCCGTCGCATTCATCGGCACCGGAATCATGGGTGCCCCCATCGCCGGCCACATCTTGGACGCCGGCTATCCCGTCACGGTCAACAACCGCACCAAGTCCAAGGCCGCAGCGCTTATCGAGCGCGGCGCCGTCTGGGCCGATACGCCGGCCGACGCCGTGGCGAACGCCGATGTCGTCTTTACCATGGTGGGCTATCCCTCCGAGGTCGAGGAGCTCTACCTGGCGGGCGACGGCCTGCTCGCGTGCACCAAGCCGGGCGCGGTGCTGATCGACCTCACCACGAGCTCCCCCGAGCTGGCGCGCGACATTGCCGAGGCCGCCCAGGTCTCCGGTCGCATGGCGTTTGACTGTCCCGTCACCGGCGGCGAGTCGGGTGCTATCGCTGGCACGCTTACGGCTATCGTGGGCGCCACCGAGAACGACATTGCCCCGGTCCGCGATATCCTTTCCACCTTTGCGGCCAACATCTGCTGCTTCGACGGCGCCGGCAAGGGCCAGGCTGCCAAGCTCGCCAACCAGGTGTCGCTGGGCGCCTGCATGGTCGGCATGGCAGACGCCATGGCATTTGCCGAGCTGAGCGGCCTTGACCTGGAGAAGACCCGTCAGATGATCCTGGGCGGCACCGGCAAGTCCGGCGCTATGGAGAGCCTGGCGCCCAAGGCGCTCGACGGCGACTACAAGCCCGGCTTTATGGTCGAGCACTTCATCAAGGACCTGCGCCTGGCGCTCGCTTATGCCGACGACCGCGAGCTTGCGCTGCCCGGTGCCGACGTGGCCTTTACGCTCTACGATATGCTCGACGCCATCGGTGGTGCCAAGCTGGGCACCCAGGCCATCACAGTACTCTACAAGGAGGAGGCCGACGCCATCGCCGCCGGTCTGGACTGGTCGCAGTATCGTCCCGAGGAGCACGGTGCCCACGAGGAAGGCTGCGGTTGCGGTGGGCATGGCGACGACCACGAGTGCGGTTGTGGCCACCATCACGGCGAGGACCACGAGTGCTGCGGCGGCCACGGCCACGATGACGGCCACGAGTGCTGCTGCGGCCACCATCACGAGGAGTAGCGCCCATGAGCTGGACGTTCGTGGTGCTCGCGCTGGTGCTCTTTCTCTTTGCGATCTACATCGGCTTTTTGTGCGGCCAGTGGGCGTGCGAAAAGCGCGTCATCACCAAGCGCGACTACTGGATTGCCAACTTTGCGGGAGCGGCGGCAGTTGTCCTGCTGACCTGGGTGTTCTCGCTGTTCCCGCTGGTGCAGTTTGCGCCGATCGGCTGGCTCGGCGGCTTTATCGCCGGCCTTAAGATGAGCTTTGGCGAGTCCGTCGGCCCATGGCGCAAGCACGACGAGGTCTTTAACGTCAACAAGGCACACCGCGCCGCCGCCGATGCGGGCGATGCCGAGGAACGCCGCCGCGCACGCCGCAATGGCGCGGCCGACCGACAGCTCATCTCGGTCACCGATGACAGCAAGGGTGCTGGCAAGCACGCTAAGAAATAGTAAGAAGAGGTAACTATGGCAGAAAACAAGGAAGAACAGCTCACCGACGAGGAGCTGGCACAGCTTCAGCTGGCAGAGGAGAACGAGAACGCCGTCGACCGTCTGGTCAAGGAGCTCGGCTGCCCCACGCGCCGCATCCGTCAGTTTGCCGCCCGCGTGCTGCACCTGCTTGCCGAGCGCGATCCGCAGCGCGTCGTGCCCTGCGTGCCCGCACTGATTGAGGCGCTCGACCGCCCCGAGGCTCAGACCCGCTGGGAGGCTCTCGATGCCCTGGCGGCGCTCGCCACCACCTGCCCCGAGCAGCTGGGCGATGCCTTTGAGGGCGCCGAGACCGCGCTGTTCGACGAGATTTCCTCCACGCTGCGCTATGCCGCCTTCCGCCTGCTGTGCGTGTGGGGCGCCACGAGCGTCGAGCGTTCGCGCGAGGCTTGGCCCATCCTGGACGAGGCCATCCAGTGCTACCACGGCGACCTCGAGTATCGTGACATGCTCGGTTGCCTGTACGAGTTTGGCCAGGGCGAGATTGACGCCGAGGTCGCCGAGAAGCTTGCGCTGCGCCTTAAGTTCGACGCCGAGAACGGCAAGGGCAGCTATCTCAAGGCCCGTTCGAGCGAGATTTGCGAAATGCTTGTTAAACGTTTTGGCCTGGATCTCTCCAAAAAGAAGAAGCGTGCTAGCGTTAAAAAATCTGACGACGCCGAAGACGAGGAGTAACAGATTATGGCGCACGATGTAGTCCTGATTCCCGGTGACGGTATCGGTCCCGAGATTACGCAGGCCATGCGCCGCGTGGTCGAGGCCACCGGTGTCCAGATCAATTGGAATGTCCAGGAGGCCGGCGCCGGCGTCATGGATGAGTTTGGCACGCCGCTGCCCCAACATGTGCTCGATGCGGTCGCTGAGACCAAGGTTGCTATCAAGGGCCCCATCACCACGCCGGTCGGCACGGGTTTCCGCAGCGTTAACGTCGCCCTGCGCAAGCATTTTGACCTGTACGCCTGCGTGCGACCCTGCCTGTCGCAGCCGGGCGACGGCTCGCGCTTCCGCGACGTCGACCTGGTCATCGTGCGCGAGAACACCGAGGACCTCTACGCCGGCATCGAGTTCGATGAGGGGGCTGCCGAGGTCGAGGAGCTCTCGCAGCTCGTCGAGCGCTCGGGCCAGAAGACCTTCGCCGCCGATTCCGCCATCTCGATCAAGCCGATTTCCATCGCCAAGAGCCGTCGCATTGTGGAGTACGCCTTTGAGTACGCCCGCCGCTGCGGCCGCAAAAAGGTGACGGCCGTGCATAAGGCCAACATCATGAAGGCGACCGACGGCCTGTTCCTGCGCGTTGCGCGCGAGGTGGCCGCCAACTATCCCGATATCGAGTTCAACGATAAGATTGTCGACGCCACCTGCATGGGCCTGGTCCAGAACCCCAACGACTTCGATGTCTTGGTGCTGCCCAACCTGTACGGTGACATCGTGAGCGACCTGTGCGCCGGCCTGGTGGGCGGCTTAGGGATGGCCCCCGGCTCCAACATCGGTGCCGACTGCGCCATCTTCGAGGCAACGCACGGCTCCGCGCCCGATATCGCTGGCCAGGATATCGCTAACCCCACGGCCGAGATCCTCTCTGCTGCGATGATGCTCGATCACCTGGGTGAGAACGACGCTGCCAATCGCATTCGCGCCGCCGTTTCTGCTACGCTCGACGAGGGTGAGCAGGTTACCGGCGACGTTCGTCGTGCCCAGACCGGCTCCGTTGAGGGCGCTGTGGGCACGCAGGCCTTTGCCGATGCCGTTATCGCGCACCTGGCCCAAGGCATGCAGACTGCAAACGCCTAAATAGTACTTAAGTGTTTGCGTATAACCTAAGAATCAATACGCCCGGCGCTCTGTCGGGCGTATTCTATTGCGGACTATGTTTCCTAACAAGGAGTAACTGATATGGGTCTGATTCAAAAGAAGGACGAGAAGGACGAGATCGACGGCATCCAGATCATCGAGCGCGGCGAAGGCCCCGACGGTGACGAGGACGAGAAGATCGATCTGGTCGCCGGTGCGTCTGCCGAGCACATTGCCGCCGGCACGACGGCCGAGGAGGAGGACGCTCGCCTGGAGGCAAAGATCGCCGCGGACGCCGCCGACGAGAACCTCATGCCCGAGGAACAGGACGAGGACGACGACTCCGACGCGGACGACCATGCATCCAAGCACAAGAAGACTATGATTGCCGCCTTCGTGGTTGCAGTTGTGATCGCTGCTGTGGTCGGCTTCTTTATCGGCAACGGTGGTTTTGGCGGCAAGGGCGTCGGCTCGGCGACCCTCACCGAGGACCAGCTCGATTCGACCGTGGCAAGCTACAGCTACAACGGCAAGAAGAGCGACATCACCGCGCGCGAGGCCATCGAGAGCCAGTACAGCCTCGACACCGTCAAGGATGGCGATGGCAACTACACCGCTCCCTCTGCCGATGTCATTCTGTCCTACGTGCGCAACAAGATTCTGCTCGATGCTGCCGAGGACGAGGGCATCACCGTCTCTTCCAAGGAGATGAAGAAGTACGCCGAGGATTCCATCGGCACTTCGGACTACAAGACCATGGCCACGCAGTATGGCGTGTCCAAGGACCAGGCCAAGCAGATCGTCCGCCAGTCCGCGACGCTGCAGAAGCTCTACAAGAAGAAGGTGGGCGACACCTCCGCGAGCATGCCGACCGCTCCGACCGAGCCTGCCGACGGCAACGAGGAGACCGCAAGCAAGGATTATGCCGACTACATCATCAACCTTGCCGGCGACGAGTGGGATAGCTCAAAGGGCACCTGGAAGGACGAGGACAGCACCTACGCCAAGGCCTTTGCCGACGATGCCTTTACCGCCGATAGTGCCACCTACAAGCAGGCCATGACCGCCTATTACACCGCCTATCAGCAGTATTCCTCCCAGGCCTCGAGCGCCAGCTCCAAGTGGACCGAGTACGCCAACGGCCTGTACGCCAAGGCCAACATCAGCATCTACGGCCTGTTTGCGTAAAGGTTTGCCTGAGCTGCTTAGCGCGTAGCCAATCAATCTGATAAAGCCCGCTAGAACGGACATTGTTCTAGCGGGCTTTTTGCGTTGAGGGTAACGGTGGCTTGCTAATTGATAATTACCCTTTAAGCCCAAAGAGGCTATCGATCGCGCGGCGGCGCTGGGCCCCGCTCAGCTTCGCCATGTCCCGTTTGAAGGTGGTTACCAGGTCCTCGGCGTTCATGCTGCCCCGTCCGTCGCGGTCTACGGAGCTAACGATATGGCACCATGGGGACACTCGTATGTCAATTCTGGTCTAACAGAGCCAAAAGAAATATAACCTGCTGCAGCAATTGACTTGCTAAGGGCTCGAGTTGGTTATATAAATCTAAAATAGTCACAATATACAAATATTGAGAGATGTTGGGGATATAGATGAAAAGATCTAAGAGTTTTCTTTTGTTAGTAATGATGCTGCTCGGACTGTTCTGTCTGAGCAGCCCTTCTTGGGCCGAGGCTGCCTGTCCTGAAGGTGAGCCTCAGCAGTCTTATACGGGCAGCCTGCTGATAACCGCTAAGGAGGGCGATGCCGACTCTCAGTCTGGGGTAAATCCCCTTGCCACTTTTGAGGGGGACGGCGGAACGGTCAAGCTCGACCATATCGGAAGCGGGATTTTGAGGTGGCAAGTTCTTCCGGACAAAATTGCCAACGACCCCTTTTCTTTCGCTGGAACGATATATCTATACAAGGTTGTGAGCGGAAAACAAAAATACGTCGATTGCTATCCGACAAACGGTTCAGGAATTGCCTTCACCGGCATTTCGGGGCAGATTGATACGCATGTACGGAAAGGAACCTATGTGGTGCGTTGGGTTGGAGCTGCTGCAGGCCCGATATGGATTGCCGTCTTGCGCCCCGATGTCCAAATAGGTTTCTCCCTTTAGTCGGGAGGTCGCTCGTGGACACAATATATGACGGGGATGATTGGGTCGAACATTATACTTGGCGCCTGGTCGGCTCGAATGACAATGGGGATGTGGTGTTTGATGGGCTATGCCCAAAGCATCTCCATCCTTTTGTCTCATCGTTAATTGAGAGTTCCGCTCGTGTTGCCCCTTACAGCTCGGCATCGCTTAATGATGCGGACGTTCTTAAAATCATAAATGACTCTATTGACGAGGGTATGATGAGCAGCTTGCTGTTTTCTCGGCTTGTGGGGCTAGATGAGGCTAGCTCAAAACGACTGCTTGCGGGTGAAAAGGTGGAGCTCGCCTATCATTCGATGGTTTCAATCCTGCGGCTGGCCGATGCTCTTCGAAAATAAATAAAAACGGGACAAGTGAGCTATATCACTTGTCCCGTTTTTAATTGGCTCTGTTAGACCAGAATTGACATACGAGTGTCCCCATGGTGCCATATCGTTAGCCCCGTAGACCGCGATGGACGGGGCAGCACGAACGCCGAGGACCTGGTAACTTTCCTCAATTCATGTGGGAAAACGGCTGAAAACGATTGCAATTTTCCGGTGAACGGTCAAAAACTACCGTTCACCGATATTTTCGAAACTGGTTCAAACTGGTATTAAGTCAAAAAGACCAATTCACAAATCTTCATAATGACCTGCAATTTTTCTACACGCTATTTTTAGCCGCCCTGCGTTGTTTGAGCGCTGGGCGAGACCCGATCTGTTGGTCAATCATTTCGAAACGGTTTCAAAACCGCAGGTAGAAGTGTTAACGACCGGTAAACGGTCGATTTATCACCGTGAGCGGTGCAAAAACGTTTTACCGTATGAATCAACGAAAGCGATCTCTTCTGGGGTGATATAGTGACAACAACACGTCACGTGGTTACTACCAGTTTAGAAACCACTGGTCTTCAAAGAACGCTTTCTAAGAAGCTTTAAGGGCGAGCGCCCGCTGGCTTCCGAAAATCATCGGACTCAGATTGTACACACCTTCGGAAGGGAAATTTGAATGGTTGGCTTTATTCTTACCGGTCATGGACAGTTCGCACCCGGCCTAGCTAGCGCTATCGCTATGGTTGCCGGCGACCAGCCCGCTTTTACCGTCGTTCCTTTTGAGGGCGACCAGGCTGCTTCCTACGGTGAGGATCTCCGCGCCGCTATTACCGCCATGCGCGAGGAGTGCGATGGCGTGCTCGTCTTTACCGACCTGCTTGGCGGCACCCCGTTCAACCAGTCGATGATGATTGCCCAGGATGTCGACAACGTCGAGGTTCTGACTGGCACCAACCTTCCCATGGTTATTGAGCTTCTGTTCCTCCGCGGCAATGCCACGCTCGCCGAGCTTGGCGAGCAGGCCGTGACCGTTGGCCAGACGGGCGTCACCGCCCAGACGGTCGCATCCGTTGCCGGCTCCGAGGAAGAGGATATCTTCGGCGACGAGGACGGCATCTAATGGCCGATTTCGGAGCCAACGTCCTGAGCTCCTCGGTCGCCCTTTTAGGCCTGCTTGTCATCATGGGCTTGATTTACACCATCTGGTCGCAAATCAACATGAAGAAGAAGCAGAAGTACTTCAAGGAGCTGCACACCGAGCTCAAGCCGGGTCAAGAGGTTCTTTTCGCCGGCGGTATCTACGGAACCGTCAAAGGCATCGAAGGCGAGAAGGTCCAGATCAAAGTCCGATCCGGAGCCGTCGTAGATGTTTCGCGTTACGCGATTCAGGAGATCAAGTAACTGTCGTCAGCAAATAACGAAAGGAAGCTGATCAACATGGCAGAACCCAACATTCTTCTTACCCGCATCGATAACCGACTGGTTCATGGTCAGGTTGCCACCCAGTGGAACTCCACCCTGGGCTCCAACCTCATCCTCGTCGCCAACGACGACGTGGCGTCCAACACCATGCGCCAGAACCTCATGAAGATGGCCGCTCCCGCCGGCGTCGCTACGCGTTTCTTCTCTCTGCAGAAGACCATCGACGTCATTGGCAAGGCGAGCCCGCGCCAGAAGATCTTCATCGTGGCCGAAACACCGGAAGACGTGCTTACGCTCGTCAAGGGCGGTGTGCCTATAAAGAAGGTAAACATCGGCAACATGCACATGTCGGAAGGAAAGCGCCAAGTCGCCACCTCCGTCGCAGTTAACGACGAGGATGTCGCTGCGTTTAAAGAGCTGCAGGAATTGGGGGTGGAGTTGGAGATCAGGCGCGTTCCGAGCACGCCTGTTGAGGACACGAGCAAGCTCTTCTCGTAATCCTCGTGATCCACGTTGTCAGGAGTGAAACCCTGACGTTCTGTACGTGAAATCCAAAGTGCGTACATACATTTTGAAAGGAGGAGCAAGATGGAATACTCGATCATCCAGATCGCTCTGGTCTTCGTCGTCACGTTCATCGCGGCAATCGACCAGTTTGACTTCCTCGAGTCTCTCTATCAGCCCATCGTCACCGGCGCCGTCATCGGTCTTATCCTTGGCGACCTCAACACCGGTCTTCTCGTGGGTGGTACCTATCAGCTCATGACGATCGGCAACATGCCGATCGGAGGCGCTCAGCCGCCTAACGCCGTCATCGGCGGCATCATGGCAGCCATTCTCGCTATCGCCACGGGCCTCGAGCCCAACGCGGCAGTCGGCCTCGCCATTCCGTTCGCTCTGCTTGGCCAGCTTGGCGTTACCCTGGTCTTCACGCTTATGTCCCCGCTTATGTCCACGGCCGATAACATGGCTCACAACGCGGACACCAAGGGCATCGAGCGCCTGAACTACTTCGCCATGGCTCTGCTCGGCCTGATCTTCGCTGTCGTCGTCACCCTGTTCTTCATCGCTGGCGCTACCATCGGTCAGACCATCGCTTCTGCCATCCCGACTTGGCTGCAGACCGGTCTCTCCGCTGCAGGCGGCATGATGCGCTTCGTCGGCTTCGCCGTCCTGCTCAAGGTTATGATGAACCGCGATATGTGGGGCTTCTTCCTCATGGGCTTTGGCCTCGCGCTCATCACCGTTGCCAACGATTCGCTGGCAACCCCTGCTCTGCTCATCCTCGCTCTCATCGGCTTCGGCATCGCTTTCTGGGACTTCCAGCAGCAGACCGAGCTGAAGGGTGCAGCTGTTTCTGACGGAGGTGACTTCGAAGATGGCATCTAATGAGTATGTGATCCCGGAGCACTACGAGGATCTCACTCCTGCTCCGCAGCTCGACCAGAAGACCCTCAACAAGATGGCTTGGCGCTCCTGCTTCCTGCAGGCATCGTTCAACTACGAGCGCATGCAGGCCGCTGGCTGGCTTTACTCCATCATCCCCGGTCTGGAGAAGATCCACACCAACAAGAACGACCTCGCGGCTTCCATGAGCCACAACCTGGAGTTCTTCAACACCCACCCGTTCCTTGTCACCTTTGTTATGGGCATCGTGCTTTCGCTCGAGCAGAACAAGGTTGACATCCCCACGATCCGCGCCGTCCGCGTCGCCGCAATGGGCCCGCTCGGTGGTATCGGTGACGCCCTGTTCTGGCTGACGCTTGTGCCTATCACGGCCGGCATCACCTCTAACATGGCCATCAACGGCAACGCCGCTGCACCGATCATCTTCCTGGTGATCTTCAACGTCGTCCAGTTCGCTCTGCGCTTCTGGCTCATGAACTGGTCCTACAAGCTTGGCACCAGCGCTATTGACGCTCTGACTGCCAACATGCAGGCCTTCACGCGTGCCGCTTCCATCATGGGCGTCTTCGTCGTCGGTTGCCTGGTCGTCACCATGGGTGGCACCCAGATCAACCTCCAGATCCCCAACGGCACCACCCGTGGCCTCTCCGCTACTACCGTGATCGTCTCCGAGAAGGAGGCCGAGAACTTCACCGGTATGGAGGGCATCGATACCGAGACCGCTGAGGCCGGTACCATCGCCATGACCGATGAGGACGGCAACGCCCTCACCGCTTCCGATGCCGACGGCAACGCTGTCGAGTGCGGCGTCACCGATTTGGGCAACGGCATGGAGTCCGTTACCTACGGCACCGTCACCGAGGATCCGGTCAACTTCTCCGTTGCCGACACCCTCAACACCATCGTCCCGAAGCTCGTCCCGCTTATGCTTACGCTGCTGCTTTACTACATGTTCGCTAAGCACAGCTGGACCCCGACCAAGGGCATTCTCCTGCTCTTTGTCCTTGGCATCCTGGGCGCTGGCCCGCTTGGTCTCTGGCCGAGCATCTGGTAAGGCTCTAGCTTGAGGGGTGTGTCCCTACGCGGCTCACACCCCGACCCCTTAAGCCATGTGTATGTTAAAAGCCGCGTGCTCGAAAGAGCGCGCGGCTTTTGTTTTCTTGATGATTCGGGTGTTGCGGACTGATAATGCTTAACACCCTAGGTAGTTAGCCGAATTCGAGCAAAAGGGAGGATAGGATGGCGATCGGAGCGCGTAAGCAACCGCTGTACGATCAG
This sequence comes from Collinsella sp., assembly GCA_048500675.1. Taxonomy (GTDB): domain Bacteria; phylum Actinomycetota; class Coriobacteriia; order Coriobacteriales; family Coriobacteriaceae; genus Collinsella. The sequence continues at coordinate 5,082 of DBFSAO010000131.1, read as the reverse complement.
CTGGTCGATATTCTGACCGAAAAGATTGACCATGAATATCGCGCCGGTGACATGATTCCTTCCGAGCGCGAACTTTCGGAGCGCTATGGTCTCTCGCGCACTACGGTACGCCTGGCTCTGCAGGAACTGGAGCGTTTAGGACTGGTGGTTCGGCAGCACGGTCGCGGTACCTTTGTGACCGACCGTTCGGCAAAGGCAACCAATCTTATGCAGTCCTACAGCTTTACTGAGCAGATGCGCGCGATGGGTCGCGACCCCGAGACCACGATTCTCGAGTTTTGCGAGATGGAGGCCGATAAGAATCTGGCCGAGCATATGGGATTGCGTATCGGTGATCGCATTTTTAAGCTTAAGCGCCTTCGTTCTGCCGATAACATGCCCATGATGGTCGAACGCAGCTATCTACCGGTTCGTCAATTTCTGTCCCTAAAGCGACCACTGCTGGAGCGTAAGCCGCTTTACGATGTGATTGAGCAAGACTTTCAGCAAAAGATTCGCGTGGCCGAAGAGGAGTTCTATGCGAGCATAGCCCGTCCCACCGACGCCCACCTTTTGGGAATTGTCGAGGGCTCGCCTGTGCTCGATTTGGTCAGGACTACGTATAACGAGTCAAACGAGGTTGTGGAGTATACACTCTCGGTTGCTCGTGCCGATCAGTTTAAATACAAGGTTTACCACCAGCGTAGCAACTAGTGTCCGCATCGTTTCCATATGATGATTCTTTGCATTTAACTGGTTACTACCAGATAACCAACCGAAGTGTATAATTGCACGTCAGAGGATTACTTCTAGAGAGAGGTATTAGAAATGTTCGAGAAGAGTGTCGAGGAGCTCACCGAGCTCGGCGCCCAGATCACCACGGCCGAGATTGCTCAGCAGCCCGAGCTTTGGCGTGATACGCTCAACATCTATCGCGAGAACAAGGAGGCCATCGAGGCCTTCCTGGCCGAGGCTCGCGCTATGGGCGAGGGTCGTCTGTCCGTTGTCTTCACCGGTGCCGGTACGTCCGACTACGTTGGCGATACCTGCGCCCCGTACCTGCGTCACGCTGGCAACACTGATCTCTACGACTTTAAGCCCATCGCCACGACCGACATCGTGAGCGCTCCGCGCGACTTCCTGCGCGCCGAGGATCCCACGCTCGTGGTTTCCTTTGCCCGCTCTGGCAACAGCCCCGAGAGCCTTGCCGCCGTTGCCGTTGCCAAGGAGCTCGTCCACAACGTCAAGTTCCTCAACATCACCTGCGCTCCCGAGGGCAAGCTCGCCGTCGAGTCTGCCGATGATCCCAATGCGCTGACGCTGCTCATTCCGCGCGCCAACGACAAGGGCTTCGCCATGACCGGTTCTTATTCTTGCATGACCCTGCTCTCCACCCTTATTTTCGACACTGCCTCTGACGAGCAGAAGGCCGAGTGGGTCGAGACCATCGCCAAGATGGGCGAGGAGGTTATCGCTCGCGAGTCCGAGGTCGCCGATTACCTCGCTGGCGACTTCAACCGCGTGACCTACCTGGGCTCCGGCTCCTTTGGCGGCCTTGCTCAGGAGAGCCAGCTTAAGATTCTCGAGCTTGCTCACGGCCTGGTTGCCACTTCTTACGACACTTCCATGGGCTATCGTCACGGACCCAAGTCCTTCGTCGACGATAAGACGCTCGTCTTCGTGTTCGTCAACAACGACGCCTACACCCGTCAGTACGACATCGACATCCTCAACGAGATCGGTGGCGACAAGATCGCTCAGCACACCGTCGCCGTTCAGCAGGAAGGTGCCACCGTCTATGAGGGTGAGTCCTTCACCTTTAAGGGCTACGAGGCACTTCCCGAGGGCTACCTTGCTCTGCCGTTCGTGATGTTTGCCCAGGCTATCAGCCTGCTCAACTCCGTGCGCGTGGGCAACACGCCCGATACGCCGAGCCCTACCGGCACGGTCAACCGCGTGGTTAAGGGCGTGACGATTCACCCCTTCACCGCTTAATCGCGTCCCCCTGTAAGGGCGCCCGTCCGCTCATAACGGCGGGCGGGCGCTTTTTGTTTTTACATGGACCGGGTATAAGTATCACCACGGTCAACTGCTTCAAGAAGCAAGGAGTGCATATGAGCACATACGCAATTAAGGCTGACAAGTTCTTCTTGCCGGCAGGCCCGCAACTGGGCGGCTATCTTATGGTCGAGGACGGCGTCTTTGGCGCCTGGCAGGCCGACGAGCCCTCTTGCGAGATTAAGGACTACACGGGATCGTGGATCGCACCGGGTATGGTCGATACTCACATCCATGGCTTCTACAACCACTCAACTACCGATAACGATCCCGAGGGCATCGATATCAGCTCAACCGAGCTCGCCCGTCGCGGTACCACCAGCTGGCTGCCCACGACGTTCACCGATGGCGTCGAGCAGATCAAGGACGCCTGCGCCGCTATCGCCAAGGCGGACGAGGGCCGCGGCCCCGACTTCTGCGGTGCTCGCATTCAGGGCATCTACCTGGAGGGCCCCTTCTTTACCATGAAGCACGTGGGCGCGCAGAACCCCGCTTATCTTATCGATCCCTCCGAGGAGGTCTTCGATCAGTGGCAGGAGGCTGCGGGTGGTCGCATCGTTAAGAGCGCCATGGCGGCCGAGCGCGACGGAGCTGCCGCCTATGCTGCCGCCCTCAATGCGAAGGGCGTGGTGACCAGCATCGGTCACTCCGACGCCACCTATGATGAGTGCATCGCCGCCATCAACGCCGGTGCCAGCTGCTTTACGCATACCTATAACGGCCAGCGCGGACTGCATCACCGCGAGCCCGGTGTCGTGGGTGCTGCCATGTCCACGCCCGAGACCTACGCCGAGATCATCTGTGACGGCAAGCACGTAAACCCTGCCGCCATCAAGGCGCTGCTGCAGGCAAAGGGCTGGCAGCACACGGTGCTCATCACCGACTGCCTGGGTTGCGGTGGCATGCCCGAGGGCAGCTACACCAGTGGTGGTATGGACGTCATCATGAAGGACAACCTGTGCTGGCTCGCCGACGGCAAGAGCATTGCCGGCTCGGTGCTCACGCTTGCCCAGGGCGTCAAGAACATCGTCGACTGGGGCATCGCCAGCGCCGATATCGCCATTCGCATGGCAACCGAGGTGCCGGCACGCTCCGCGCACATCGAGGGTAAGTGCGGCAGCATCATGCCGGGTCGCGACGCCGACTTTGTCGTGTTCGACCATGATCTCACTCTCGTCGAGACGTATGTTGGCGGCCAGAGCGTCGGCAACGCCTTTACCGAGTAACGATAGAAAAAGACGGCGGGCCCGAATCTGCTCGGACCCGCCGTATGGGTTAAACGCTCAAAAGCACCTTCACAGTTACAGTTTGTTGGCGATCTTCTTTGCCGTGCGCTTAACGCCGGCCACCAGACCTCCTGCAGGATGCTCCTTCTCGTATGCTAGGCGCTTCTCACGCTTGACGTACTCCTCGACGATGATATCGCCATATTCGTCTTCGATCTTGTCGAAGAAGTCGACGGCGCCCTTAATTTCCTCAGCGGTCGGGTGTCCCTTTTGGACACCGCCGGCGAGTTTGAACGGCCCCCACGTATCAAAGCCGGGGCAGCCGTAGACACCCATAAAGATGGCCTGCCTCATGCGGCAGATGCCATCGATATCCTTGCCGTACCACTTGTTTTTGCCACCGTAGGTCATAAGGCCAAACACCTTGTCCTGCGGCTGCAGCACGTTCGTGAGCACGCGTGCCATGTCCTTGTCGATCTCGGAGTAATAGATGCCCGTGGCGACACCGATCAGATGATATTCGTGCAGGTTGGGATACTCGTTTTTACCGAGCGCCTTGACGTCGAGGGTATCGATCTCGGGGTGTGCCTCGACGATGGCGTCCACGAGCTTTTTCGTATTGCCGTGGTGGCGTGAGGCATAAAGGATGATGGTTCGCATAAGAAGGCCTTTCAGCTGTAATTGCATCAATGTCTGTATGGTACCCCGTTGCATGGCTGGGATACCGGACGCATCGATGAACGTGCGGGTTTGTCCTTTGGTCAGGGCCGAGACGGGTTCTTGCGAGCAAAAAAAGCAGTTGTTCGAAAGGATGGGCAATGGAATACGCTCTCTCCAACGATTCGATTTCTATTAAGGTGTCCACGGCTGGTGGTTCGTTTACCTCGATTGAGGCCGGAGGTCGCGAGTACTTGTGGCAGGGCGATCCCGCAGTGTGGTCCGGTCAGGCGCCGGTCTGCTTTCCGATTTGCGGAGGCTTGCGCGACAACAGCGCCATGACGTTTGCCGGGCATCATGTAAAGCTCGCTCGCCACGGGTTTGCGCGCAAACAGGAGTGGAAGCTGCTGAGCCAAGACGAGAACGAGCTGGCGATGTGCCTGGCTTCGGAGGATAACGCCGCGCTGCTGAGCGATTATCCGTACCCGTTTAAGCTTGTCGCTCGTTATACGCTTGAGGACGCCGCCGTGCGTGTCGCCTATGAGGTTACCAACGAGGGTACCGAGGACATGCCGTTCTTTATCGGCGGTCATCCCGGCTTTAGGTGTCCGCTCGATGAGGGCGAGGCCTATACGGACTACGAGTTGCGCTTTGAGAAAGACGAGGCTGCGGAGCTTTGCACCGCTGTCCCTTCGACTGGCTTGATTGACGTGGCAAACCGCTCCAAGAACCCCATGGTGGGAAAGACGCTGCCTCTGTCACATGAGCTCTTCGATTTTGCGGAGACCATCTTTGACGTGCTCGAGAGCCGTCAGGTCACGCTTTCCAAAAAGGGCGAGGACAAGGGCGTCCGCCTGAGCTTTGAGGGCTTCCCATATCTCATTGTGTGGAGCAAGCCCGAGGGCGATTTTGTGGCGGTTGAGCCTTGGGGCGGTCTTTCGACCTGTTCCGATGAGGACGATGTGCTTGAGCATAAGCGCGGCTGCCTTGTCGCCAAGCCCAAGGAGACCGTCGTTCGCTCGTTCACGATTGAGATTCTGTAATTCCGTTTTGTCGACTCGTATCGCGAGGCACAAGGAGCCTGCGAGATAAGGAGCTAAAAATGATCCTCACCGTTACGATGAACCCGTCTGTCGATACGCGCTATCAGCTCGATGAGCTC
>DBFSAO010000130.1:0-5170 GCA_048500675.1 Collinsella sp. | reverse complement strand
AAGCGGCATCAGACGCGCCGACACCCTCCCCTAGCGGCGCGATCTCAAACAACACATCGCGGGCATCAAATGCCGCGGCAAGCTCCTCGCGCATCGCCGCCTGCTCGCGGGCAAGCAGCACGACGACCTCTCCCCCATTGTTCGCCACGGCAGACAGCAGCTCGAGCAGACCGTGCGTAAACGACGTGATACCGCGCACGCATACGGCGCGAGTGCACGCCGGCAGGCTATCGGCCAGGACACTGGTCATTATGTCAGCTGCCTCGCAGGGCTCAACCATATCTCGACGGTCCAAACCACCCGCGTAGGCGCGCAAAAGCTCGAACACACGAGCCTCGGCATCGCTTTTTGGCTCAGGCTGGCAGTTGTCGCCACGGCATCGTTCGGCACCCGTCCCCGCAACGCCCGGCAACACGTCGCGGGCCATGCGCGCGAGCATGCGCACTGTGCCCTGGCTGCGCGAAAGCGGCTGCAGGTCGGCATCGTCGAGACGCGTGACCATGTCCGAGAACAGCATCTGGCGCTGCAGGTTGTCGACGAAACCGCGCCCGTCGCCCATAAGCTCCCAAAGCGAGCGAAGCCACGATGTAGGCGTCTTGTAGTCAATGCCCAGCGAAATCCCGGCTTCCGCCGCATCATGACGGCACAGGTCGAGCTCGGCAAACGTAGATGTCAGCAGCACGGCACGTCCGTGGCAGCCAACAAGGTCGGCAAGCAGCGCCGACTCGGCATCACTCAAATCCGTGCCGGCATTGGTGGTATAGATTCGAACAGGCATGGTCCTCCGCTCAAACTGTTCGCAATAATCAATGCATCCATCCTACCCGCCCAAGCGGACACATTGCCACCGCAGCTCCATCTTTTGGTACAAAGCAACCTGACCCCAACGCACCAGCCAATTGCGGGCATATAAAAACCGCCCCCGGAGGAGCGGTTTTGTACAATTCGTTTATGGCGCGGCCTACTCGCCGTCCTCCAGCTTAATGAGGATTTTGCGGTAGCCACCGTACTCGCCGTTGAGCGCCTTGGACACACGGCTCACCGTGGTGGACGAAGCGCCGGTACGGGCCTGAACCTCAACATAAGGCTCGCCCTCGTCCAAATAGCGCGCAACCTGCAAACGCTGAGAAAGGTCGCAAATCTCGCGCGGCGTGCAGATATCGGTCAAAAACGCCTGGATATCCTTCTCGTCGTCCAAAAGGCTAAATGCGTGGACCAGCTGCTTGACATCAGGCTTGTCAAACATGTTCTCGATATTCATCGATCACCGCCAAACCCGCCAAAAGGCATCGAAGTTGATACTGACATCGGGCATCGTTCGCCCGTTCTATGCAATAGGGCAACGCCTGTGGCTTTTGCCCGTAGCAGTGTAGCACACCACCAAACTAAAGCGACAAGACTCTCTGCCAGCGGCGCGTTTTTCAGGACGAACGCCGTTTAGAAACCATATGCGCACGTAAGCTCCACGAATATTTGAGACAATGGGCGCCCAAACACCGCGGCGCGCCCGCGCAACCATCCAGGTCGCCGCCGCAAGCCGCTTCACGCGACGCCAGCAACCCCGGCGCAAGAAAGGATTCACGCCATGCGCTTTATGCTTAACTGGCTCTTCACCTCGATCGCCATCGCGATCGCCACGTTCCTCGTCCCCGGTATCCAACCCTTCGGCTTTGCCGAGGCTTGGGTCTGCTTTGCCTTCGTGGGACTGTTCCTCAACATCGTCGACTCGCTCGTCAAGCCGTTCCTGACGGTCATCTCGCTGCCGCTCACTATTATCACGCTTGGTATTTTTCAGCTCGTAGTCAACAGCTTTATGCTCGAGCTGGCCAGCTACCTGTCGGTCAATCTGCTGGGCGCGGGTATCTCCATTGCCGGCTTTGGATCGGCCTTTATGGGCAGCATCCTGGTATCCATCATGCGCAGCATTCTCGACAGCATCGCCAGGAACTAAAGCGACCGGATTCGGACCGCCACAACACACCTAAAGAAGGCCGCCCATCACAACGATGGACGGCCTTGTCATTTGCCAAACCTCAGAGGGCAAGAAAATCTACCATTTCAACCCCGTCCCCTAATGGCAGGTGGGGCTAGATGACGTAGTCGTAGCCCTCGTTGGGGGCGACGAGCGCATCGAGCGTCACGCCGTCGAGATAGTCGTTGATGAGCTTGTCCAGATTCTTCCACACGTCGAGCGTGGGACACTCATCCGAACGCGAACAGCCCTTGCAGTCGCCGTCCAGGCATGCGACCGGCGCCAGGCTGCCCTCGGTCAGGCGCAAGATCTCACCCACCGTGTACTGCTCGGGCGGGCGCGTGAGCACGTAACCACCGCCCTTGCCGCGCATGCCCGAGAGCATATTGGCGCGCACGAGCGTGGCCAAAATATTCTCCAGATATTTCTCCGAAATCCCCTGACGCGCAGCGATCTCTTTGAGGGGAATGCGGCCTGCCGCCTGGTGCTCGGCCAGGTCAACCATAACGCGCAGGGCATATCTGCCCTTTGTGGAAACCAACATATATATTGCTGCCTTTCGGTCTTTTAATTCGTAGAAATTCTAGCCGAAAAATTGGTTTTGAAAATACCTATTCCCGTCAAGCTGGTTAATCGACTCGTAATAATCTTCTATTTCCTATTGCGTTACTAGGCTTTAGTGCCTACTATGCTTGCCAACAGCAAAAAGAACAACCCATAAGGTTTATGGGTTTGGCTGTTACACACACCGTGAAAACACACAGTATCCAGTCATTTGAACACTTTGGAGGTTCACCATGAGCAATGTTTATACGTCCATCGATCAGCTTATCGGCCACACCCCGCTTCTGGAGCTCACTCACTTTGAGGCCGATGAGGACCTCAAGGCCCGCGTGCTCGTCAAGCTGGAATACTTCAACCCCGCCGGGTCCGTTAAAGACCGCGTCGCCAAGAACATGATTGACGAGGCCGAGAAGGCCGGCAAGCTCGTGCGCGGTGGCGACTACACCATCATCGAGCCCACGAGCGGCAACACCGGCGTCGGCATCGCCTCGGTGGCGGCTGCCCGCGGCTACAAGGTGATCATCACCATGCCCGAGACCATGTCCGTGGAGCGCCGCAAGCTTATGCAGGCATACGGCGCACAGCTCGTGCTCACCGACGGCTCCAAGGGCATGAAGGGCGCCATCGCCAAGGCCGAGGAGCTGCAGAAGGAGACCCCCAACAGCATTATCGCCGGCCAGTTTGTGAACCCCGCCAACCCCGCCATCCACAAGGCCACGACCGGCCCCGAGATCTGGGATGACACCGACGGCGAGGTCGACATCTTCGTCGCCGGCGTTGGAACCGGCGGCACCGTGACCGGCGTGGGTGAGTTCCTCAAGGAGCAGAACCCCGAGATTCAGGTTGTCGCCGTCGAGCCCGCCACTTCCCCGGTGCTCTCTAAGGGTCAGGCCGGCCCGCACAAGATCCAGGGCATCGGCGCCGGCTTTGTGCCCGACGTCCTCGACACCCGGGTCTATGACGAGATCATCCCCGTCGAGAACGACGACGCCTTTGCCACCGGCCGCGCCGTGGGCCACAAGGAGGGCGTGCTCGTGGGCATTTCGTCCGGTGCCGCCGTGTGGGCCGCACTGCAGCTGGCCAAGCGTCCCGAGAACGAGGGTAAGACCATCGTGGCCCTGCTGGCCGACACCGGCGAGCGCTACCTGTCCACGGCACTGTTCCAGGACTAGAGCTTCTCGTTCTCAGAACGGGTCCAAGGCACGCCGGTCTCCCCTCTCTTCTGGCAGCCTGAGCTCATCCCAACAGGGTGTCCCACAGGACGCCCGAACTTGCTACAATGTCTGCGGCGCGGAACCAGCCTCCCGCGCCGCTTTTCTTTTTTGGCCACATGCCACCAAGGAGAACCTCCCCATGCACAATAAGCGCGTGCTCGTCGCCATGAGCGGCGGTGTCGATTCCAGCGTGACCGCGTATCTGCTCAAAAGTCAGGGTTACGAATGTGTCGGTGCCACCATGCGCCTCACCTGCCCCGCGCCTGATCCCGTCACGGGCATGAGTAAGGTCGATCGCGACATCGCCGATGCAAAGGCTGTCGCCGAGCGCCTGGGGATACCCCACCATGTGCTCGACCTGCAGCAGACCTTCGACCGCAATGTTATCGAGCGCTTCGCGACCGCCTACCAGGAGGGACTGACGCCCAATCCGTGCATCATCTGCAACCGACATATTAAGTTTGGCGCGCTGCTCGATGCGGCACTCGATATGGGCTGCGACTACATCGCCACAGGTCACTACGCCAAAACGAGCCAGGCGTCCGACGGCACCTGGCAGCTGCATCGCGGCGAAGACCCCAAAAAGGACCAGAGCTACTTTTTGTATTCGCTCACGCAGGAGCGGCTGTCGCGCACAATCTTTCCGCTGGCCGGGCTGGACAAAGAGCGCGACGTGCGCCGCATTGCCGCCGAGCAGGGCTTCATCAACGCCAAAAAGGCCGAGAGCGAGGATATCTGCTTTATTCCAGACGGCGACTACGCGGGCTATATCGAGCGCCGCTGCGGACATCCCGCTGCACCGGGCGACATTGTGTGGCGCGACGGCAGCATGGTCGGGCGCCACAACGGTGCGCTGCGCTACACCATCGGTCAGCGCAAAGGCCTGGGCGTCGCGATGGCGCATCCCGTGTACGTAACGGGCGTCGACACCGCCAACAACACCGTGCATCTGGGCGAGGCCGAGGACCTAACGGCCACAGCACTCACGGCCGACGACTGGATCTGGAGCGCCCCTGCCGACCGCATGGAGGCAGAACTCGATGCCGGCGGCATTCGCGTGGGCGCCAAGTACCGCTACCGTCAGAAAGACCAGGCAGCAACCCTTACGCGCGGCGAAGACGGGCAAATGCTGCTAACTTTTGACGAGCCGCAGCGCGCCATCGCCCCCGGCCAGGCTGTCGTCGTCTACCGCGGCGACGTCGTCCTCGGCGGCGGCACCGTGACCGGCGCCATCAAGTAGCCCCATCCCCTTCATAAGTTGCGGTGAAATAGGGACTGTTGGGGGTGCGGACGATTTCTTGGACCGCGCCTAGGCGTATCCAAGCTTCCTGCGGTACTCCATCGGGCTCAGCCACCCGAGGGACTTCTTGATCCGCTCCTCACGATAGTACACGAGGTAGGCCTCGAGCCTTCCCATGAA
>DBFSAO010000013.1:0-3030 GCA_048500675.1 Collinsella sp. | reverse complement strand
GTAGGCGTGGGACAGGCGTCCCTCGGTGATGGCGTGCTCGAGCGTCGAGACGATATGCTGCTGGCCCACCACGGAGTCGAAGGTGAGCGGGCGATACTTTCGGTACAACGATTCCATGGGTGCTCCCCCGGGTATACTGAGTCTTGTTGCCGCGGCGGCCATGCGGTCGCACGGCATACTGCATTCCATAATACCCGTACGGCGAGCCCGCCGCGATAGGAGTCCAAAGAGCATGGCAGACGCAGAGAGCAACCTCGTCCCCTCCGAAGCAGCCGACCAGGTCGAGGTCGCGCTCGAGGAGCAGGCCGCAGCCGACGACGGCATCCTGTACCTCAACGAGTACCAGTATGAAAACGACCTGGTCACCGACTTCGCCCGCCTGGTCGCCTCGCCCAGGCGTCGCGGCTCGCTGTATGTCGCCGCGGCAATTGCCGCGCTCATCGGCATCGGCATGTTGGTGGCCGGCGGCAACTGGATCAAGTTTGGCGTCGTCCTGATCGTATTCGGCGCTTTTTTGGCCTGGTGGAGCAAAAACCTGCACCACACCCTCGCCCGCGACTTTATCGACGCCGTCGAGGCCGACGAGTCCATGGGTGGCCGCTATCGCCGCGTCGCCGCCAACGAGGACGGCCTGATGGTTTGGGGCAAGAGCGGCAAGTCGCAGTTCTTCCCGTTTGAAAAGCTCGACCACGTGCTCGACGGCGAGCGCATCTTTGTGGCCATGTTCGCCGACCAGGGCGTGACGATCCCCAAGGACACCTTCGTCCGTGGCGATGCCGAGCAGTTCGGCCCCTTCCTCAAGGCCCGCATCAACAAAAAACTCCGCATCGAGACCAAGAAGAAGAAAATGAAGGCCGAGAAGGCCGCCGCCGAGGCCAAGCAGGGCGACAAGCCCCAGGAGACCAAGGGCAAGCAGCGCAAGCAGAAGAAGAACAAGAAGAAGCGCTAGGCCGGACGCAAGGTCCAGACCCCAGACGGAGCTTAAATTGAATGTCGCCCACCTGCGCGTGCTACACTAGCAGCATCTATGCCACCGCGAACGGCTCGGCTCCGCGCCCGCCGCTCGCAAACGAACTTTAAACGCACGAGGGTTGGCCATGCCGCTTTTCTCGCAACATACCGCCCGGTTCTCGCCGGACGTTCCTTTGGAGGGCACCAGCTCTCGCGAGCTGCTCAAGCGGTACCAGCCGCTCGAGACACTTGCGACCGGCGGTTTTGGCTCCATCGAGATCTGCCGCGACACGCACCTGCGCCGCCGCGTCGCCATTAAGCGCATCCCCCTTATCAACGGTGCCGGCATGCCCGCCAGCGACATCATGGATGTCCTGCGCGAGGCGCACACTGCCGCTATGCTTCAACATCCCAACATCGTGCAGGTCATCGACTTTACGCACGACACAGCCTATGCCTACCTGGTTATGGAATATGTCGATGGCATGTCGCTGGCCGAGTTTTTGCATCGCGTGGACGGCCACTCACTTACCTTTGACGAGGCCGCAGCCATTGCCGATGCCCTGGGCCAGGCGCTCACCTTCGCCCATAGTAATGGCGTACTCCACCTGGACATTAAGCCCGCCAACGTGCTCATCGACCACTCGGGCAATGTAAAGCTCACCGACTTTGGCATGGCGCGACTGTCGTCCGCCGGTGGCTTTGGCGGCTCGCGCGGCGGCACCATCGGCTACATGCCGCCCGAGCAGCTCGATATCGAGACCGGCACGGTCGATGAGCGCGCCGATGTCTTTGCCCTCGCCTGTGTGATCTACGAGGGCTTGTGCGGCAGCGCCCCCTTTATGGCAGCCACGCCCGCCGACTCGCTCGACCGCATCATCGGCGGCGCCACCTATCCCAGCGAGCTGATACCACACTTTCCCCCGGGAGCCGAGGCTGCGCTCATGAGCGCGCTCTCCCCCATGTCGCAGGACCGCCCCAACAGCATCGAGGCATTTTGCGACCAGCTCCTTGCCGGTCTGGGCAGCGTGCGCGAAGGCCGTCGCAGCCTGGAGCAAATGGTTGGCGAGCTTTCGGATGACGAGCAGGAGCTCGACGATATCGAGCCGTCGCACTACGAGGACGACGCCATCGAGGTCGACCCCGCACTCGGCTGGGCGGGCACGCGCTGGAGCCATGCGCGCGACTACACCATGCGCGCTATCTCGGCGCTAACGTGCGGCACCTTTAGCTTTTTGCTGATGCAGACGGCCGGGGTCGCGGCGCTTCCCGGACTGGTCATTGCGGCTATCGCGATCGGAGCGGCGGCTGGCCTGGCCCCCCAGATTGGCTCGGCCATCTCGGCTGTGGGCTTTTTGGTGCTCATGGCCAACGCCACCATGCAGGCGCAGGGTATCCTGTCGATGTTGCCCGTCGCGGTGATCTTTGCCGCCGCCATGTCCGGTTGGTGGATCGCCTGGGGTCGCACCGAGGCTGCCGCGAGCGCCGCGCTCACCTGTGCGCTCGCGCTTGGCTGTCTGACCGGCAATACCTTCCTGGCAGCTGGGGTCGCCGCCGGCGTCGCGTCATTTTGGCTCGGCCCGGCAAGCGCCGCCGCGGCAACGGGCATGGGCGCGCTTTTTGCCCGTCTGGCCACGGTCGCGCTTTCAGCCGGAGGCGTGCTGGGGCTCGGTAACGTTGCCGCAGCGCTGGGAGACCCGCTCCTTTGGGCTGCCTTTGTGCTGGTCGCGGCAACTGCCGCGGCGTCATCTGCGCTGCTCAATGCCCATGCCAAGCGTGCCGATCAGGGCTCAAACCTTGCCGCAATCGCCGCCATCGCTGTCACCGGCATCGGCTGCTCAGCGGCGTCCTGTCTTGCACACCATATGGAAATTGCCAGCCTTGCAGCCGCGGTCGTCGCCAAGGCGGCGGTTGCGGGAACCCTATCCTCTATAATCGTTGGGATATGCCTATATTTGCTCGGATACCAAAGAACCTATACGGAGAGTGATCTTTCGTGAACTTCCTGAACATCTTCGAGGACCACGTGGCCGGCATCTTCGGTGCCACCCGTGCCCCGTTCTCCTTTAAGAAGCTTGC
>DBFSAO010000129.1:0-6066 GCA_048500675.1 Collinsella sp. | reverse complement strand
CCGGCAGCGGCAACGGCCGAGGCGCATATCCGCGTGCGCGACGCACGGGCATGACGGTGCCGTCGACCACACGTACCACGGAGTCGTCGTAGCGCGAGAGAATCGCGCGGTCGTTGCCGAGCAGCGCATCGGCGATGCCGGCGGCAACGAGGCGCTCCCAGGCAAGATCGTCATCGGTCTCGATGGGCTCTTCGCTCAGGTTTCCGCTGGTCATGACGAGCGCGTACATACCGCGGGCTTCTGCCGAGGCAAGCAACAGATGCTGAAGCGGCGTATAGGGGAGCATGACGCCGAGCTCGGGCAAGTCGTGCGCGACAGATGGCGCGAGGGCGAGGATGTCGGGGGAACCGCCGTTGCCCTCGCCAACAGTGCGCTGGCGCAGCAGCACAATGGGGCGGATACTGCCGGCGAGCAGATCGCGTTCAGCATCGTCGATATGACACAGGCGCCCGGCATCGGCAAGACTGCGCACCATGACGGCAAGCGGCTTATTGCTGCGGCGTTTGCGACGGCGCAACTCGGCCACCGCCTGCTCGTTGGCAGCGTCACAGGCTAGATGGAATCCGCCCAGGCCCTTGATGGCGACGATGCCACCGCTGGCCAGCAGCTCAACGCAGCGCTCGATGATAGCGTCGCTGGCCTCGCGTGTGGTGCCGACGGCCGGTGTCGCGGACGAATTCCCGCACGCATCGCCGTTCACAGCCTCGCGCCACGTAATATGCGGCCCGCAATCAAAGCAGGCATCGGGCTGTGCGTGAAAGCGACGGTCGAGTGGATCGGCATACTCTGCGGCGCAGGCGGGGCACATGGGGAAACGGTCCATCGAGGTAGCCGCTCGGTCATACGGCAGCGATCGGATGATGGTAAAGCGTGGGCCGCAATTAGTACAGTTGATAAAGGGGTAGTGATAGCGTCGGTCGGCGGGATCGAACAACTCGCGCAGGCAATCGTCACAGGTAGCGATATCGGGCGAGACGAGCGTCGTGTGCGCGGTCTGATCCTGCGACGCTACGATGCGAAAGCCCTGCTCATTGGCGGTATCCCAACCGTTGGCTGCCAGGTCCACAACCTCGACATGCTCTACGCGGGCTGCCGCAGGCGCATGCTCAGAAAGCGCGGCAACAAAAGCATCGAGCGCATCGGCCGGAGCGTGCGCCTCGATATGCACGCCGTCGCCCGCGTTGAGCACCCATCCGCAAATGCCATGCGCCATGGCCTCGCGATACACAAACGGCCGCATGCCAACACCCTGCACAATGCCCGTCACATGAATATGCACATGCCGCATGCGACCCCCCTTCGTTGAAATGTGTGCTGTTACAGCCCCAGGCTCTGCTTGGTGGCGGCGCACGTGAGCTCGCCGTGCTTAACGCCGCGCAGGCCCAGCAGGCGGTCGGCTAGTTCGTAGACGCGCTCGCCGCGACCCTTGAGCGCCAGAATCTCCAAGCAGTTGTGGTGATCCAGATGCACGTGCATGGTCGATACGATCTCGTCGGTGTAGTCGTGCTGCACTTCGTCCAGACGGCGCGTCAGGTCGCCGGTATGGTGGTCGTAGATCATGGTGAGCGACCCGATAACATGCTCGTCGGGCGTGCGCATCTGCTCCTTGGCGATCGAGGCGCGAATCAGGTCGCGCACGGCCTCGGAGCGGTTGGCCACGTCGCCGCGGCGCGCGATCTGTTCGTCAAAACGGCGCAGCAAGTCGTCCGGTGCGGTAACCGAAAAGCGGACCAGCTCGGAGCCGGAGCCACTACAGTGGCAGCCCGCGTCACCGTCCGCCCCGTGCGGATGCTCGTGCTCGTACCCGCAGCCGTGCTCGTGTTCGGTCACCTTACACCAGCTTCACGGAGCCGACGGAGTTGTGGTCGGCCTCGATGGCCTCTTCGTAGCCCTCGAGTGCGTCGTGGGCCTCGTGCAGCGCGGCCATGGCTGCCTCGAGCTTGGCGCCGATGCGCTCCATATCAAAGTTCTCGGTCGCATGCAGCAGCTGATGGCTCCACTCGTGAGCAAGCTCGATGGTGTCGTCGACCTGCTTGACGCTCATGGCAAGCTGGCTCATGTTCATTCCAACATCATGCATGGGAAATCTCCTTTTGTATGGGGCAGTTCAGTGGTTCAAATTTTACTACGCCCGCTCTGCGCGCGGCTGCATAAGAAAACGGGTGCGAGTCTGTGTGACCCG
Organism: Collinsella sp.; assembly: GCA_048500675.1. Classification (GTDB taxonomy): domain Bacteria; phylum Actinomycetota; class Coriobacteriia; order Coriobacteriales; family Coriobacteriaceae; genus Collinsella. The sequence goes on along the minus strand of DBFSAO010000129.1, from coordinate 3,884 downwards.
CACCCGTTCACTGGGGGCTGTTTGTGACTACCATACTATCCGTGGTCGCACACGGTGCACCCAGAAGTCCGGCGAGCGGTGCAAAAGCGCTCATAGACGGCGGGTAAGTAACAAGCGTATTACAGATGCTTCTCCAGCAGCGCCTGCAGCCTCGCCTTGGGCAGAGCGCCAACCGAGCGGTCAATCTCCTCGCCGTTCTTAAACACAATCAGCGTGGGGATGCTCATGACGCCATACTTCATGGCCAGGTCCTGGTTGTCGTCGACGTTGCATTTGGCAACGGCAAGCTTGCCCGCCAGCTCATCGGCAACCTCGTCAACGATGGGCGAGAGGGATCGACAGGGCCCGCACCACGGTGCCCAAAAATCGACCAGCACGGGCAGGCTATCGTTAACGATGGAATCGAAGTTCTCGGGGGTAATCTGATTAATGTCAGCCATGGTGACCTCCATAATGCGACGCGGCTCGGCCGCGTAAAACTCAGTACGACCGTGCTTATACCCAGCCGATCGCAAAGCAACCACTCGCGGGCAGCTCTTTTATATAATGGTGGGCACGCAAACGATTGGAGAGCGCATGCCCACGTCACAAAGCCAGAAAAAAGAAGCCATCGCCCAGGCGGCCGAGCAGGAGCTCACATCGCTTGCGGTCCGTGGCGTGCGTATCGCGGGCAACGCGTGCTCGCCGATCGTGCTGGTCAAAGGCGATTTGGACGAGGCCGAGCGTTCGGGTGGCGAGCTTGCCGCCGGCCCGGATGGCGCGGCGTTGCGCAAGGCGCTTGGGGCCATCGGCTACGCGCCCGAGGATTTTTGCGTGCTGGCAAGCGTCGCCGGCGTGGGTGACGGAGCGGTCGCGGTGGGCGAGACTCTGCCGTGCGAGCTGTTCCGTGAGGCGCTTGAGGCTTTGGACCCCGAGGCGGTGCTACTGCTCGACAACAACGCGGCTGACGCCATGCGCGAGACCTACGCCGATATGCTCGTGGCGATCGATGACTTCGACACCGCCATGCTCAAGCCCGGCTTGGTCGCCCATGTGCAGGGTCGCCGCGTGCTCGCGCTCGACGGTTTTGAGGCGGCGCTCACTGACAAAGCCGCCAAGCAGCGCATGTGGGCCTACATCAAGCAGCTGACTCCGGCGGCCGCTCCGCTGTAGCGGATTAGCGCCGGCGAGCGATTGTCTGGCGGGCAAGGCACGCCTCGAGATCGGCGCCGCACTTCTACATCACAGCGCGCAGCTCAAACCGATCGCCGTTAATGCGGAACTGGCAGTTGCCGTTCATGCGTTCGACGGCAAGCTTAATGCTCTTGGTTCCAAAGCCGTGTCCGGTGTGCCCGGCTACGGGCATGCCGTCGACCATGCGCGGCGCGCGGTCAAACGTGTTGGAAACTAACAGCAGCAGCTGGCCGTCCTCTAATCGCAGGTCAAAGTCGACGAATCGCTTTCCTTGGGGTGCGGCGCTTGCAGCGGTGATAGCGTTTTCCAAGGCATTTGAGAGCACGCTAAACAGGTCGGCGTCACCTACGTGGATGGTTTCGGGTACGGCGGCGCGCAGGTTGGCGGTAATGCCGTTTCTATTGATATCCGAGTTAAATGACGAAAGCGCGATGTTTACGGTCTCGTTGGCGCAGAAGCGGCGTACGGCGGTGCGATCGCCGACTTCGCAGAGTTCATCGATGCGTTTGAGCGCCTCGTCGGTGTGGCCCTCCTCAATTAAAGCGGCCAGGCCGCGTAGGAAGTGGCGCATATCGTGGCGAAGAATCGACAGCTCGCGCCCAGATTGACGCCAAGCCTCGAGCTCTTTGATGGCGGCGCTGTCGCGGGTTTCGAGCATCCAGCGCTCTCGCTCGGCGGTTTCCTTTTCTTCGTATTCGCGCAGGTAAACGGCAAGAAACATAAGATAGAAGGCACAGAGCGCAAATGCCAAAAACTCAACCGTTACCACCGAGCCCGAGTGGAACAGCGTGGTGTAGACGTTGGTGGCATAGTCAAAGACGTAATAGACGAGCGGCAGGATTAAAAGGATGCCCAGCTCGGTGGTGCTTTTAATCGCCAAGCGCGGACCGATGTCGCCGGCCCAATGCAACAGGACGGCAAAGACGGCGAGTGTGGTCGCGATGCGCGCCAGATAGTACGCGATCTGAGAATCGGTTGCGGCAAATGCGGCAATGCCCATCCAATTGCTGAACTGGCAGCTCAGATAGGCACTCGTAATGCCGAGTACGGCAAGCAGCGGGCTCAGGCGGTAGCGCGCGCACAAATAGATGACGAGCGGCAGATGCACGACGAGCGGATATACCTGGCGGGCGAAAAGCTCGCCGCCGACGGCATTGGCGAGGCCAAATGCGCATCCAGTTACGGCACCGACCAGCACCAGTTCAAGCGCATGACGCCGGTTGATCTCGACACCGCACAGCGCCGCCGAGGCAAAGACGCCAAAGAGCAGCGTCGTGGCGTGGTGGATTGCCCAAAGGACCATTTCGATCGAGGAGACCATCAGTGTCTCCCACCCTCAAAGCGCACCGCAAAGTAGGCGTCTTGGAATCCCTGCTTGCAGCTGCGCGAAAGCGGGATGCACGCACCCGAGCGCATGACGATGTCCGTGCGGTCAAAGTGATCGATATTGCGCAGGTTGACCTGGTAGCTGCGGTGGCATTTAAAGAAGGTGGCATTTTGCGCCAAACGGTCCTCGACGCTGCGGAACGACTCGAGTGCCTCGATATCGCGTCCGTCGCGCAGGTGGAAGACCACGTGCTTGTTGCGCGCCTCGGCATATTCGATGTCGGACAGGCGCAGGGCGTGGTAACCAAAGGACGTTTTGATCACGAGCTCGTCGGTTGCCGGCGGGCGCATGCTCGAAAGCTCGTCGAGTAACTGCGCCAGGCGTTCATAAGTTACGGGCTTGAGCAGATAATCGAAGGCGCGGACCTCGTAGGACTCCAGTGCAAACTCGGGCGATGAAGTGAGAAACACCAGACGCACGGCGGTATCGGCCTGGCGCAATTCGCGCGCGGTGTCCATGCCGTTGACGAGCGGCATGATCATGTCGAGCAGGATGATGTCGGCGCGCGACGCGGCATGGCGCGTCAGCAGGTCCTCGCCGCGCGTGACGAGCGCAACATCGACCGCCGTGCCCGTCTCGCTCGACCAACGGTCGATCATCCGGTGCAGTCTATCTAGAAAAGCGACGTCGTCGTCGCAGGCAATAATCTTGAGCATTCTGAGCCCCCTTAGTAGTTCGATTTTGCCACATTGGGTGCGGACCGCTCGCGGAGGCGTGTCCCATTTGCGCCTCACGTCGCGCAACTCGCGCCGAGCGGTATTGCGTCGGCGAAAGATGCCGCCTGCGCTATCGAGAGCTCGGCTATCCTCAGCTTGCCAGTTCGAAAATGGACCTGCCACATGATTGAATCTTTATTTCAACTTTACACCTAGGTTTACAGCTGTCTTGTCAGCTGTAAACCTAGGTGTCATACTAAAGCCCCAAGATTCGCCAAAAGAGAGGGGCCTTGATGGCACAGAGCGCGAACATGGATGCGTCGGAGCTTGCACGCGATATCGCGGCCGGCCTGGCATCGGCAACGACGGCAACGGAGCGCGCGGCATTGGTGCCCGCAGAGCTCGTCGAGGCCATTCAGCAACTAAAAACCCAACGTGACGCGGTGATCCTAGCGCACTATTACGTGGCGCCCGAGGTGCAGGCCGTGGCTGATTACGTCGGCGACAGCTTTTACCTGGCAAAGCTTGCCAAGAGCCTGCCGCAGCAGACCATCGTGCTGTGCGGCGTGGAGTTTATGGGCGAGAGCGCCAAGCTGCTCAACCCCACCAAGACCGTGCTGCTGCCCGAGCCGGGCGCGGACTGCCCCATGGCTCATATGGTCAAGCGC
>DBFSAO010000128.1:0-48559 GCA_048500675.1 Collinsella sp. | reverse complement strand
GTTCGATGTCTGCCCGGATGCGACACTGAAGTGAGTGTCCATCCTCGCAGTATCCGGTTCTCAAGGTGCACGCCTGCGCTGGTTCCCGGTTCCACCGGGCCGCGCGGCAAGGAGATATATTGCCAGACCGGAGGGGCCCCGGGGGCGGGAATCGCGCACTCCATATTTTGTTCACAAATGAGTAGGTCCCTCAGTCGCATCACTGAGGTTAAAACTGAAGCATTGGCTTCTGATATTGGCGATGACCAGCTGTTTTATGTGTATTGAGACATCGGTCATCTCTGGAGCGCTACTTTACTCCAAAGGCATCAGTTATTTGTTTCCCATCGGTAAAAGGCGGGTTTTGTTCGCCAAGCGTTCTTATATATAGATAGATACGGGTTCGAACCCGTGCACCGGCAACAAAAAAGCGACCAACCGGAGTCGATCGCTTTCTTTTCTATGGTGGGCCGTCGGGGGTTCAGCCTGCTTCGCAGGCGGCCGCTGCGGCGCTTTCGCGCCTTGCGCGCTGCGCTGGCAAACGCTCACGCGTTTACTTAGCTCCGCGCCCCGACGGGTTCGAACCCGTGCACCGGCAACAAAAAAGACGGCCAACCGAAGTTGACCGTCTCAACAATCTTTGGGTGGGCCGTCAGGGGTTCGAACCCTGGACCTTGGGATTAAAAGTCCCCTGCTCTGCCAGCTGAGCTAACGGCCCGCGGGTGGCATTGTACCACGGTCTGGGACTATTCCCAACTCCATTGGCCGTTCTGGAAAATCACAACTTCACGTCCATCAGGCGTAATGCCCGTAATATCGATGTCGTCCGTGCCGATCATAAAATCGACGTGCGTGCTCGAGACGTTAACACCATGCTCCAGGAGCTCCTCCTTGGACATGTCATATCCACCCTCGATGCATTCGGGGAAACCGACACCTAGCGCGAGATGGCAGCTAGCGTTCTCGTCATAGAGCGTATCGTAGAACAGAACACCACTTTCGCGGATCGGCGTGTTCTTGGAAATGAGCGCGACCTCTCCCAGGTGAGCAGCGCCCTCGTCAGTATCGATGATACTTGCGAGCGTTGCCTTGCCCACGCGGGCGTCGTAGTCCACCACGCGGCCGCCCTCGAACTTAATCCAAAAATCGTCGACTTTATTACCGTGGTGGATGAGCGGCATGGCCGAGTACACGATACCGTCGGCGCGCATGCGATCAGGCGAAGTGAAGACTTCCTCGGTGGGAATGTTGGGGAAGAAGGGGTGCCCATCGGGCGTCTTGCCCTTGCCGCCGGCCCACTCGTGACCCTTCGTCATGCCAATCGTCAGATCGGTTCCATTTGCCGCGGTGTAATGCAGACAGTCGAAACGATTGTCGTTCAGGAAACGCAGGTTCTTTTCGAATGCGGCGTCATGGAGCTCCCAGTCGCTCTCTGGGTCTTGGCCATCGGCGCGAGCGGTGTGCAGAATCGCATTCCACAGCTTATAGATTGCAACCTCATCGGCGTCTCCCGGGAACACCTCGCGCGCCCAAGCCACGACCGGAGCGCCGGCGATGCACCACGGATTGATGTTGTAATCCAGTCCACGGCGGAAAACTTTGCACTGCGTGTTCTTTGCCTTAGAAGCTGCAGCGGGCTTAGCGGGATCGATGCCCTTAAGGGCGGCGGGGTCCGCACCCTCGATAAAGATAAAGCAGGCACCGTCCTGGGCCAGGGAATCCAGCTGCAGGCGCTTCCACTCGGGCGTCTGCTCAAAATAGCTTTTCTCGACATGCTCGTACGTGAGCCTCGTCACGGCATCATCGGCCCAGATGACCGTCACGTGGCCGGCGCCGGCAGCATAGGCCTCCGCGACCACCACGCGCGCAAACGGCGCGCACTCAACCGGAGACTGAACGACGACTTCCTGGCCGGGCTTAACGTTTACGCCCTTGCGGACAACCAGGCGCGCATAGTTTTTAATCTTGGGCTCCAGGGACTTCATACCCTCCAGGGCCTCTTCGACCGTCAGGGCAGCTCGAATCATGTGCCACTCCATCTATCTATAGAACAGTAAAAAGGCGCGCCGCAAAAACGACGCGCCTTATATCTTAGCGATAAGTATGTATGCAAACGCTACTTCTTCTTGGAGTCCTTCTTGTCCTCCTCGGCAGCTGCGCGCTCGATAAGAGCGTTGAGCTTGTTCTCGGACATGCCCTCGGCCTGCGCGCGGTACATGTTGCGCAAGGGACGAATACGAGCGAAGTCGTAGATAAAGTCACCTAGGATGATGACATAGGACAAAACGATGCCGACCATCTGGACAGGGCTGGACACCATGCCAGCGGGAGCGAAGTACAGCGAGGCCCAAATTGCCACGACGAGCACCATGCCAATGGCGAGCACAATCCACCAGATGCGGCGGCGCTTGGTGTAGTCCTCGTCCTGCTTGAGGAGGATATTCGACACCGTATAGATGCGGTCCTCCTTGGCGCGCTGCTTAGCCTTGCGGGCGCGCTTCTCCTCTTTAGAGAGGCCCTCGAGGTTCTCGCCCTTCTCGAGCTCTTTGCGGCGTGCCTTAGACGAAGCCGGCACGACGCGAACGGAGCTCGCTGCTTGGCGGGCGGGCTTAGCAGATGCGGCAGACTTGCGCGCAACCCCGGTAACTTCGTGGGATTGCGTGCGCTTGTTCGTGGCGCTACGGGTACTCACTTATGCGTTCTCCTTCATGCTTGTGAACTGGGAGCCCGTGATGATCTGGAAGGCCTCGCGATAGCGCTCGGACGTGCCATCGATGACCTCGGCGGGCAGGTGCGGGGTCTCCCCCGTCATATCCCAGTTGGCCTTGAGCCAATTGCGGACGAATTGCTTGTCGTAGCTAGGCTGGATCTTGCCCTCCTCGTAGCTGGCAGCAGGCCAGAAACGGCTGGAGTCGGGCGTGAGACACTCGTCAATCAGCGTGACCTTGCCATCAATAACACCAAACTCGAACTTGGTGTCGGCAATGATGATGCCACGGGTCGCGGCGTACTCGGCGGCAGCCTTGTAGATCTTGAGGGAAAGGTCGCGAATCTGCGTGGCGATGTCCTCGCCCACGATCTCGCAGCAACGCTCGAACGAGATGTTCTCGTCGTGGTCACCAATCTCGGCCTTCGTGGACGGCGTGAACAGCGGCTCAGGAAGCTTGGAAGCCTCGGTCAGGCCCTCAGGCAGCTGGATGCCGCAGACGGTGCCGTTCTCGTCGTAGGTCTTCTTGCCCGAACCGGTCAGATAGCCGCGGACGATGCACTCGATAGGAATCGTCTGGGCCTTCTTAACCAGCATGGCGCGGCCAGCGAGGTAGTCACGATACTCAGCAAACTCCTCGGGGAAATCCGCCGGGTCGATGGAAACGAGATGGTTGGGGACGATGTCGGCAAACTTATCGAACCAGAATGCCGAGATGCGATTGAGCACCTCTCCCTTAAACGGAATCTCGTCGGGAAGAATGAAGTCGAACGCAGAAATGCGGTCGGTGGCGACCATCAGCAGGTTTTCACCGGCATCGTAAATATCACGAACCTTGCCACGGGAATCCGGACGACGCTCCATCGTTGTCACGTGAGTCACTCCTTACCTAAATACGACAGAAATGCGGGTTCTTTCCCGCATGTTTTCGCAAACTCGGAGCGGCAGGGACGCGGCCCCTCCTTCACCGAATAGCGAAAAGCTAGTGCTCCATTGTAGTAGATGCCGCGTCCGCCGTGTGCTCGCGGGGCAGATGAATTGTAAAAGTCGTACCCTTTCCAAGCTCCGACTCCACGGATATGTAGCCATGGTGACGCTCGACGATCTGCTTGGTCACGGCGAGGCCGACGCCCAGGCCGCCAGCTTCGCGGGCGCGGCTGGCATCGGCGCGCCAAAACCGCCCGAAAATGCGCGACAGATCGTCCTTGGCAATACCGATGCCGGTATCAGAAACGGCAATGCTGACGTGCCTGCGGTCACTGAGCACCGACACCACGACCCAACCGCCCTCGGGGGTGTAGCGCATGGCGTTGCTCATGAGGTTGATAACACATTGCGTGATCATGTCGGGATCGGCCTCGACGACATCGTCGTGACCCTGGGTCTCGTCCGCAAAACGCAGGCGCAGATCGCGGTCGACAAACAGGCGCTCCTGGGCATTAACGATGGAACGCACGAAAGGAACCATGTCCACCGGCTCAAGGTTGAGCGGAGCCGTGCTGTTTTCCATGCGCGACAGGTCGAGCATCTGCTGCACCAGACGAGCCAGGCGACGCGTCTCGGAAGCAACGGTTTCCAAATGCTCATCGTCGGTGGGATACACGCCATCCTGCATGGCCTCGACCGTTGCGAGCATGGCCATAAGCGGCGTGCGAAGCTCGTGTGCAACGTCTGAGGTCAGGCGCTTCTCGTGTTTCATATCCTTCTCGAGCGAAGTGGCCATCTCATCGAAGGTCTCACCCAGCTGATCGATCTCGTCATCACCGCGCAGTCCCGTGCGAGCCGACAGGTCGCCGTCACGGATTTGCTTTGCGGTACTGGTGATGCGATGAATCGGCTTGGTGAGCATGCGCGACACGAGCGATCCGATAACGACCGAAATGCAGATTGCAACAACCGCGGCGAGGGCCATGGCGTTAAAGGTCTTCTCCCTAAACGCAGAGTCCGCCTTGGTGAGCAGAGCGTCGGAGCCGATGGCCCACAGCTTTACCTGTCCGACATGCTCGCCGGAAGACGTTACAATCTCGACGTTAGCAACGCTATCGGAGTCGGTTGGAGCAGACGAGACCGGGCTATGCGATGCCCTCTTGCCGCTCGTGTCGTCGGTCGTAGCCTGGTTTTCGCGTATATCGGCGGTGGCGCTTGCCGAGGGCCAGGAATCGTCATAAACGATCACGCCCTTTTTATTGACGACCTGCATGCCCAGATCGTCGGAAACCAAACTCGACGTTGCGACCGTGCGCAGTTCTCCCGCGGTCCAAGAGCCGTTTTCCTCATATGAGGTTGCCAACTTCTCGGCAGCGGAATTTGCGATTTCGACGATATTGGAGCGTGTGTAATCCGAAAAGACCGTGCCCCACACAACAGAGACAACGCCCACCAGCACCAATACCGTCATGAGCGATGTCAGAGCAAAAGCAAGTGCCATGCGCGAGGGATAGCTCATCGTTGGCCGTGAATCGGAACGAGGCGTGTTCCAACTAGCCTTGGAACCCGCCTCGCTCTCCTGCTTGTGCTTTTGTCCGATTTCAAAGCGCGCAGGTGTCATATGTGATTTCCCTATTTCTCGTCCGACTTATCGGTCTTGGCCGGAGCCTCGAAGCGATAGCCGACACCATGGACGGTGTAGAGCCACTTGGGCTTCTTGGGATCATCGCCCAGCTTGGCGCGAAGATTCTTCACGTGGCTATCGATGGTGCGCTCATAGCCCTCAAAGTCATACCCGAGCACTTTCTCGACCAGCTCCATGCGGTTATACACACGGCCGGGATGGCGGGCAAGCGTGGTGAGCAGCTTGAACTCGGAAGCCGTCAGATCGACTTCCTTGCCCTCGACCAAGATCTTGTGGCCCGAGATATCGATGACCAGATCGCCGAAGTCGAGTACCTCGACGGCGGGCTCGTCGGCCTGATGGGCACGGCGGAACAGAGCGCGAACGCGGGCGACGAGCTCGCGCGGCGAGAACGGCTTAATCAGATAGTCGTCGGCGCCGAGCTCAAGACCGATAATACGGTCCTCGATCTCGCCCTTAGCCGTCAGCATGATGATGGGGACATCCGAGGTATCGCGAATGGTGCGGCAAACGCGCTCGCCGGGAATCTTGGGGAGCATAAGGTCGAGCACGACCAGGTCGAACTGATGCTTCTCGAACTCCTCGATCGCGGACTGACCGTCGCCGACGCCCACAACCCAGTAGCCTTCGCGCTCGAGATAGGCAGCGACGGCGTCACGGATTGCCTTCTCATCCTCGACCAGCAGAATCTTTTTTGCATCTGAAGCCATAACACGGCCCCCCTGTCTCAATTAGCTAAGAACAAGCCCATTTTAACGCACCTGAGCCCGCCGGATGCCGCTATGACGCGGCAGCTCGGCGGGCGGTACTCACAATTACAACGCGTTTATTCCCCTGTTGGCGCCTTTTTAACCCCTCTAAGCTTAAAGAGAGAATAGGCGTGCAGTGACCGTCTCTGGTATACCCTGGCTGTTGCGCACCGTGGCGTACGTAAGGAATGAGTCCGACTTTCCCGCCGTAGCTGGATAATCGCCATACTCCAAAGCGCGGTCGGGCGACAGCAGCGAGCCATAGGTCTTGGCAGAGGTGTCGATCAGGAAATGCGACGCCTGTACCTTAACAAGGTATTTATTCTTCTTGCCAGCCGCACATGCAAGCGGCTCGCGGGACAGGAAGAGATACGGCCCTCCCTCATTACCGATATACGTGCCCATGTTGCCCAGGCTGCCCACGCCACTATAGGTCGCCTCGATAGAAAACACGAAGGTATCGCCCATATATACGGCCTCGAAAGGCGAGACTGACGAGGGAAGAACTAGCTGGGCACGTTTGGTGTTGTTGCCGTCGGTCAGATCGATTGCCGTTATGCCGTAGTAGACGCCCTCGTCGTTGCGGACACGCGGCGAGATGGTCAAAATGCCGTCGCTCGCGCGCGGGGCCGATGCAAAGCGGCCCGTCGATTTCCAAATTACCTCGGCCTTGGATTCATCAAGCGAGCGACGATAGCAAAACGAATCACTACTCGTTTTATTGCCGCCTGCCGAAGGCATTTTATACCAGATGACTGATGACCCGAACGCCGTGAACAGGGGCGGATCATAGTCCTTGCCACCTCGATCGAGCTCAACCACGTCGCCAGAGAGCGAAGCGCCCGACAGATTTTGAGCGTAGAGCTTCCACGATGAATTGGCAAAGTTCATCTCAACCCACGCGAATACGCCGTCGCCGGCACGGACATCGTAGAATGCGTATCCCGTGCCCTCGATAGGATCCTCGATTAATGTGGTAAGCGAGCCATCGCCCAGGTTGAGCACGCCGAGTGTGTTGGCGTGCAGTGCCGATGCGGGCGCCATCATCGCCGCGGCGTAATCGCCGTCGCAGTAGTACAGCAGCGTACCCAGAGGCAGCGTCCACGATGACGCCGGCTCAAGATCGATGTCGACAGCCTCGTACTCATCCGTAATCGAGATGATTTTGGAATCGTCCTTGATAACCTGCGGCTCGCCGGCGACATCATCGCTGGTACCCGTTTTTTTCGAGCATCCGGCAAGCACCGTGGCAGCGCCCGCGGCAGCCCCACCGAGTACAAAGCCGCGACGCGATATTCCGTTCTTGATGTGATCGGCGATACCCATTAGGCGATCTCGGCGCGAGCGGCCTCGATAGCGCGCGTAAGCTGGTCGGCGCAGGAGGTCTTTTTCATACCGCAGGTATTACCGGCGAGAACCTCGATTACGCGATCGGCGGGAGCGCCCTCGACCAGCTTGGAGATAGCCTTGAGGTTGCCATCGCAGCCGCCGGTAAACTCGACGCCCAGCACCTTGCTGCCATCGTCAGAGAGATTGAGGTGAATATTGCGAGAGCATACACCCTGAGGCTTGTAGTCAAAACTAATCATTGAGATCCCCTCTCAGAAAGAAATTTCAGACGTCTATTATCCCCACCTGGACCGACTTATTATCGCAAGCACCGATTCAACATCCTACGATGCTTGGACTGGCGGGGGCAAGATTAGCAGTCCGCACCCTGTACGTGGACCATGCGCTTCTCCCGATACATATTGTGGTCGGCGACGCGATATACATCGGCCAGCGTATTTCCAGCCGTCTCGACGGTCGCCACGCCAATCGATGCGCTGACCGTCAGGGTCTCATCGCTTACCGCGGCAAGACCGAGACGAAGATCCTGTTCCAGCCCGAGCGCAGACTCGTTGTCAGTATGGGGGCAAACCAGCAAAAACTCGTCGCCGCCAACGCGCATCGGCAGGTAATCCGCACCAGCCACCCGCCGCAGCACGGACGCCGTCCGTCGCAGCAGTTCATCCCCCATCTCGTGACCATAAATGTCGTTGGTCCGCTTGAGATAATTACAGTCCACCATAATCACGCTCACTGGCAAGTCCTCGTTTACCAGGCTATCTCCACGCGATTCAAGATAGTTGCGGTTGCGAAGCCCCGTCAGTTTATCTTGGTATGACAGCTCCTCGGCATGCTTGGCCATCGAGATGTTGAGCGTCGCCACGACAACCGATTCCAGCCGCCCTTGCTCATCACGGTGTTGGGGAACAACCTGCAGCGAGTACCAAGCACCCCGGCAATCTCGCACCTCCGCAGTCAAGTACGGCACGCCCTCCATACGTTCTCGAAGCGTACTTATATCTACGAGTCCCACAACCGCTTCGCGGCTTTCGGGGCTCACGATATCCCGGCAGACCGTGTCCATAAAGTCATATGCCTCGTTGTGCTCGGCAAATATCTTCGCTATCGCTGGCGACATATTGATTCCCTCGATCTCGAGGGTGTCGAGATGCAAAAGGAAGGTCGAATCGTAGACGACGCTTATGGCATTGATAATGCCGAGCTGTTTATCCTTTTCGACCAAATTGCGGTGGTCAACGATATTTCGAGCCAACAGTACCACGACCCAAAACGCAAGGCATGCCAAGACGCCGACGGCGACAAATGAAATCCTGTCAGACATGACCTCGGATTTGGGATACAGCGCAAACAGGCGGTAGTCCTTATATGCCGCACGCACGGCATATAAGGTAGTCCCCCGATATTCGATACGCGTTATGCCCTCGTCTTTCCAGTCAATTCCGCTATCGGCAAGAAGCCGGGCAAGGGTTATATCGACGGTCGAATCGTTTGAGGAAATGATTTGCGCATCGCGCATCACAAGCACCGTTGGACTCTGATGGAACGTGTTGTTCACAAGGACGTCGGCGATCGTGTACGAATAGTCATCGGCGGGCTCAGCTGCAAGGGATCGATATCCCAACGCCACCCCATCACCGTATGGAACGGCACTCACGGCAAAGTCGACACCGCGACGCTCAACGACAGTCGAGTAGGACACTTTGGAGCCTCGATACATGGATGCGACCGACGAACAGGCCAGCTCCTCTCGCCACAGCATGAGTGGATCGCGGCCGTCGATATCGTAATGGGCGACCATATGACCATCGGCGTCCATGACCAACATTCCCGAAAGGCTCTCGGTATGGACATATTCCTCGACCAGATCGTCGTTGACTTCAAATCGATCAGGCGGCAAGAACGTCGCAAACGACTCGAGCGCCGCATCCAAATTGTGCGTCGCCTCGGTTTTTCTTCCCTGTTCATATCGGTCATATTTTTCGCAGGCATTTTTTAAAAACACCATGGTTTCCTGGCCGAACCCAAGCGTTTTATCAAGGCAGCGATGCGTGCCGACTATATAGAGCAGACTCAGTAGGGCAACGCTGGCCACGATGCCGATGACCACTGCGGCTAAACTCTTTCGGCGAAAGCGGCGCTCGTCATTTGTCATGATTCCGCTCCTTGCCCGCCTGTCGTCGCTCCTGCCTTGTAATTATCCACAATGTGCTCTATCGTGCCGTCTCGATCCATGTCGGACAGTGCGGTATCGAGGTTTTTGACGTACTCCCCCTCATAGCTATCATCAAACGCGACGCCCAGGTCAACCGTCATAACGTTGTCGGCGAACACACGATAAACGCCAGGATACTGGGCAACGAGTCGATCAAGCGACTGAACGTCCGCCATCCAACAGTCGACATACCCTTTGGCGAGGGCGGCTTTGCAGAGTTCGGCAGAACCATACGATTTGATTTGCACGTCCGGCGAGATATCCAGATCCCCTGCGAGCAATCGGCGTTCGCTCACCGAGCCCGCAATCACCGCAATGGTCTTGCTTCCATCGAGATGCGCCAAGGACGTGATGCCACTCGTTTTCTTGGCGGCGACCGAAACCGTCAGGGTCAAATACGGCTCAGTCCAGTAATACTTATCCTCGCGATAACAGGGAGAATAGTCGCACCACAGGCAATCGATATCGCCGTTTTTGAGTAGGCGATCACGGTCATTCCAAGATATGTCGATAAATTGCGGCTTGATCCCTGCGCGTTTGCAGGCCTCGCGGGCGATGTCGATATCGATACCGGCGTAATCGCCCGTGGTATCGACATACACATAGGGGTCGTTATCCGTAACGCCGATTTTGAGTACCGGGAGGTCTTTGTCGGCTTCATTCGGGGAGGAAGAGCTGCTTCGAACGGTATACGTCAGGGCGCCCGCACAGACGGCAACAAGAAGTATGAGCGTAAGCGAGACGATGGCGGCTCGCTTGGTACGTCCGGGCACACGCCTCCCTTCATCGAAACAGCAGTCGGATTTCATTTTATACCCGGGGCTGATGCGGCGATAAAAAAGCACCTCACCCAAGATGGGCAAGGCGCCAAAGGTTGAAATGCATCCGCAAGCGGTCGAATTAGGTTAGCCCTACTCGAAGTTCAGCTGCTCCAGGCGGTCGAAGACCGTGTCGATGCGGGTGACGAGTGGGGTACCCTAACGCTCGAGACGTTTGCGCATAAGCGCGAAGGCAATCAGCGAAGCGCCGGCAACGGCCATAATAAAGGCGACAGCAAGGGCCTGGTCGCCCGTGTTGGCAAGCGCGCCCTTAGTAGCCTTAACAGACTTTTTGGTCACCTTAGTCGTCGTCTGCTGACTAGGCTGGGACGGCGTCACGGGCTGCGTAGGCTGAATCGGCTCACCATTGGCCTCCTCGCCCGTCACCACGTACGTCGAGAAGTGGCTCGTGCGGAAGCAGAGGTAGTCGCCCTCGGTCCACGTATCCATAGCCTGAGTGGAACCATCCTCGGCAACGTAGAGCACCTTGAGGTTGGTGAGCGCCTTCATGGCGGCAGTCATCTTGACACGGACGATGAAGGACATGCCTTCGTAGTCCTCGATAACCTCGCCGTCCTTGAGAAGCTTGATATCGAGCTTATCGGCAACCTTGGTAGCCCCCTGCTCAAGGCCGGAAATCGTAGCATTGGCGGCATCGGTAAGATCCGTCGGTTCCTCGACCACAAGAGAGATGCTGTTGTTCTGGGCAATGCCGGCAGCGACATTGTTCTCGGCGCTTACGCTAACGTCCGTTCCGTTGCTACCCGCAACGCCTGCAATGGTCTTTGCCGCTACGATAACGGCGCAGGTCGCGGTTTTGTCGCCACAGGTGGCGGTAATCGTGGCGGTACCGGCCTTAAGCGGCGTCACGACGCCGTCTTTGACCGTGGCGATCGACGAGTCGCTGGAGGTCCAGCTCACCGTCGTATCGTCTGCATCGGCAGGACTCACCGTTGCGGAGAGCTTTGTGGAGGCATCACCGACGGTAAAGGACAGGCTCGTCTTGTTGAGCTCAACCTTTTGGGCGGGATTGGTCACGGTCACCGAAACGGTCTGGGAGAGCGACCCTGCAGTGATGACAAAAGAACCAGAACCGGTCTTGAGGGCGGTAACGGTGTAGGAGCCATCACCGTTGTCGACAACCTTAAACGCCTTCGAAGCGCCCGTGTCATCCAGAGCAAGATTGGTCTCGTCGACCTCACCCGCAAGGGTTCCAGCAAGAGAAACCTTCACGGTGCCCTCTTCGCCCTTCTTGAGGCCGAGGACGCTCTGGTCGACCGTAAGGTTCGTTGCGGGATTAGAGACGGTCACCGCGCAATCCTGAGAATAGGTGCCGTCTTCAGTCGAAACGGTGATGGTTGCGGCGCCCTTGGAGACAGCCGCCACCTTTCCGGTTTGATCGACTGTAGCGACACTTTCGTTGCTGGACTTCCAGACAATCGTCTGGTTAGCCTCCGCGGGAACGACCGCCGCCTTAAGCTGCTCGGTTGCAGCGCCCACAAGCACGACCTTCTGCTTATCGAGCGTGATGCCCGTAGCAGGCTGAATAACCGTCACCTTGCACGTGGCGCTATGCTCTCCGTCCTCAGTGGTGACGGTAATCGTAGCAACACCTGCCTTGACCGGGGTCACGACGCCGTCTGCAACCGTGGCGACCGTAGGATCGCTCGACGACCAGGACAAGTTCTTGTTCGTTGCATTATCGGGCTCAACCGCTGCGGTCAACGTCGAGGGCTCACCGCCCACAGCAAGCTTAAGGTTTGAAGCGCTGAGCTTGACGCCCGACACCTTTACAACCGGAGTGGTTACCGTAATCGCATCCGTGGTTGCAGAGACCCCATCAACCGTTGCCGTGATCGTGGCATCACCGTCACCGACAGCGGTAACAAGACCGTTAGCGTCGACGGTAAGGACGCTCTCGTTGGAAGAGGACCAAACAACTTGGCTGGCCTTGTCATCAGGGGAGACCTTTGCCTTCAGCTGCTGAGTCGTGCCTTTATCCATGGAGGTTGAGTAGCTGTCCGCAATGGAAACCGCAGTCTTTGCAGGCTCCTCGCCAGGCTTGACAACATGAACGGTCATCGTGTCGCAGAGACGACCACCCAAGTACATTGAAACCGTTGCATCGCCGTAACTATGAGGCACTAAATACCCCAAGTAACTGCCACCACTAAACATCGGTCCTTTTACCTCGAGGACATCCGGATTATCTGAAGTGAAAGAATACTTTGCGCCGGCATAGGAGTCCATCAATTCCTCAGCGCTTTTACTCAGCACGCCCTTTGGATATTCAAACCCCCTGTCACATTCCAGCCAAAGCCAATCTTTGGATATACTATCTGAACTGACCTCACAGGGAAATGTATAATCGCTCGACACAAACTTAGCCTTCGAAAGGCTCACTTCCGCAGGGTCGACAACCTCTATCTCAAAGGGATGGTCATTGCCAAGGCCATCACGAGCATGAGCCTTAACGGTGCCAGGCTTTATTGCCTTAAACGAGTTTTCACCACCGATAAGCTCAACGACATCGTTGCTTTCCAGAGAATAGGTTACAGCGCCAAAGTCCGCACCCCAATGTGCGCGCTGGCATGCCTTCAGTACTTCATTTGGAGAAACGTTGAGAATGGCAGTCAGATAATAGCTGTCCCCAACCAGCATCTTTTGCTTTTTGTTCCCACGCTCATTGAATCCGGGCTCCTGATTCTCGGTTACAACATCACATAGCTTCTTCGTCTCAACTTCACCGTTGCAATAGTCGACAAGAACCTTGGCCTCTTTAGCATCTTTCGACAACGCCTCGAGTTGCAAAGAAGCGCTTAGCTCGGAAGTTCCATATGATGAATAATTCGAATTCACCCTTGCCTGGACTTTGGAATCCTTTGAGGGGTCTTCCTTAATAACAAAATATGTGGCCGCACGGCTCTCGTCCACGGGACGAACGTCAACTCTCCCCTCTAGTAATGCATAATGCGTGTTCCCGCATTTTTGCGGACAATCATCCGTGTAACCCAGCGTTGCGGTGTTTGTTGTCGCACCAGATTGGTCGTAAGAAACGAAACTGACCTTAATTGGATTGACTTTAGCCACACTTTTAATCTTAAGAGAACCGTTTAAACTCTCGTCGGTCTTGCTCTTCAGGGTTATAGTCGTTGTGCCAACTTTGGTGGGGCTAATTGTCAATACCCAACTATGTGACTCATAACTTACCTTAGCGATATCCTCGTCAGACGATGTGATATCGATATCGCTAGGGTCAATGTGCGCCCATTCGTGATTTTTATTAAAAAAGGAAAGCCTTCCTTTCACCGTCTGTCCAACAGCGACATCAAATTCTGACCACACATCGCCTGTAGACGAATCGTATGGGAGAAACGATGCACCCATGGAACCGTCCTGCGACTCCAGCATGACAGCATCCGCATGCGGAGCGGCCACCGTCAGCCCAAACGTTGCCGCCGTTAAAGCAACACAGATGCCTGTGGCTATCCTCCAAAACCCTTTTCTCATTCCTCTAAGTCCAATCTCTCGTGAAAAAACGCAGCATTCTCCCACACCTTAAAATTGGCTTAAGGATACCCCCCCCCCGACAGTTACCGGCAAGGTAATGTTTGTCAGATGTCTCAAATTATCGGCAAGCAGCACAGTTGACGCGCATATATCGCTGACGTCCAGCTTTCTAGGTGCGCTCATGCACAAGCCCCGCTGGCAGAGCGAGCTGCGAGCGGGGCTTGTGTTGGAAAGTCGCACTCGAACGAGGGCCGCGGAGAATTGATCGATTTGACTACCTCCCCGATCGGTCAATTAGAACTCGAGTTGCTCCAGGCGATCGAAGACCGTGTCGATGCGGGTGAGGAAGTCCCACGGGTCAAAGATCTCGTCGAGCTTCTCCTGGCTGACGGTGCAGCGCGGATCGGCCTCGAGGCGCTCCTTAAAGGTAGGACCGGAGACGCAATCCTGCACCTCGTGCCACGTGGCCATGGCGTTTTCCTGCACGATCGCATAGGCGTCCTCGCGGGTGATGCCCGTATCGACGAGGGCCAGCAGGACCTTGGAGGAGAAGATGAGGCCGCGGGTCTTGTTGAGGTTGGCCATCATGCGAGCAGGATACAGCTGCAGGCCGTCGATAACGCGGATGAGGCACTGGAACATGTGGTCGAGCGCGATGAAGCTATCGGCCTGGGCGACGCGCTCGGCGGAAGAGTGCGAAATGTCGCGCTCGTGCCACAGGGCAACGTTGTCAAAGGCGACCTGAGCGTTGGACTTCACGACGCGCGACAGGCCGCAGACCTTCTCCATGGTGATGGGGTTGCGCTTGTGCGGCATGGCGGAGCTGCCCTTTTGGCCCTTGCGGAAGGGCTCCTCGGCCTCGAGCGTATCGGTCTTCTGCAGGTTGCGGACCTCGGTCGCGATGCGCTCGCAGGTGGCCGCCGTGGTGGCAAGCACGCCGGCAAGGTAGGCGTGGTGATCGCGGCTGATGACCTGCGTGGACAGCGGATCGTGAACCAGACCAAGGTGCTCGCAGACATACTCCTCCACGAACGGCTCGATGGAGCTGTACGTGCCGACAGCGCCCGAGATGGCACCGAAGGCGACGTTCTTGCGGGCATCCTCAAGACGGTCCAAATCGCGCTTGAGCTCCCAAGCCCAAGAGCCAAACTTCATGCCGAAGGTCATCGGCTCGGCGTGAATACCGTGAGTACGGCCGGCGCAGAGCGTGTTGCGCTCCTCGAAGGCACGGCGCTTGCAGATCTCGCCGAGCTTCTTGACGTCCTCGATGATAAGGTCGCAAGCCTGAGTGAGCTGGTAGCACAGAGCCGTATCACCCAGGTCAGAGCTGGTCATACCGTAGTGAACCCAGCGGCTGGGCTTGGGCTCGCCCTCGGGGACGTCGGCGTCGATGTACTCCTTCATGTTGGTCAGGAAGGCGATGACATCGTGGCGCGTGACCTCCTCGATCTCGTCAACCTTCTCCTTCTCAAAGTTGGCGTGGTCGCGAATCCACTGGGCCTCTTCTTTGGAAATACCGATCTTGCCGTGCTCCGCCTGGGCCTCGCAGGCCAGGACCTCGATCTCCTGCCAAATGGCGTACTTGTTCTCGAGGGAGAAGATATGTCCCATCTCCGGGCGGGTATAGCGATCGATCATAGCGGCTCCTTTTTGGTTATTGGCACGTTGGTCGTAACCCAACCATTGTACCGTGCGCGGGCGCAAGTAACGATAACGGGCATTAACCTAACATTTTGAAACAGGAGCGGCCATGGGGACGTCCGCGTATTTGCTTCGCAAATCCGCACCGGCTGCGGGCGATCCACTCGGATTCACGAAGCCGCGGGGGAAGACTTTGTTGAATTGGCCGTCCCCATGTCTCCCGTGCTCGGTGGAGCGGGCAACGGGACGTCCGCGTATTTGCTTCGCAAATCCGCACCGGCTTCAGGCGCCTGCCGGCACCTTCGCCTGCTCGCTACAAACGCTTCGCGTTTGCTTTACGCTCGCACCCTGGCGGGTTCGAGTCCCGGCGCTTGGTAGTAAAAAGCACGGCAACGTAACGCTGCCGTGCTTGTGCTTCAAGACCTTAGTCTGCTGGCCGCGCAGCGGCCAGCTTTAAACCACCCGCTACACGGGTGGAGACAAACGGCTTTACAAAGCCACCCCTCCGGCCGATATTGACGATTGTTCAGGCCGTCAAGAATTCGAGTCGAAGGGGTGGTCGCCATGGCCCAGAAGGCCTACAGCCTTTCCCACACGAAGTGGATGTGCAAGTACCACATCGTGTTCACGCCGAAGTATAGGCGCAAAGTGATCTACAACCAAATCAGGAGCGACATAGGGGAGATCCTCAGGAAGCTGTGCGAGTACAAGGGGATCGAGATAATCGAGGGGCACCTGATGCCCGACCACGTGCACGTGCTGCTGGCGATCCCGCCGAAGTACAGCGTCGCGAGCGTCATGGGCTACCTGAAGGGGAAGAGCTCGCTGATGATATTCGACAGGCACGCCAACCTCAAGTACAAGTTCGGCAACAGGAAGTTCTGGGCGGAGGGCTACTACGTGTCCACCGTCGGCCTGAACGAGGCGACGATCGCCAAGTACATCAGGGAGCAGGAGTCCCACGACATCGCGCTGGACAAGCTGAGCGTGAAGGAGTACGAGGACCCCTTCAAGAGGGGGTGATGCTGCCGGTTCGACCGGCGCGCCACGGGTCAAGATGCACCAGGCCTGGACGAAGTCCGGGCCCGCGCCTTTAGACGCGAGCCCGGGGCCCGTGGGTTATACCCTAAGAGCAAACCACCCTTTTTAAGGGTGGTTCTGATTTTTACTGGAGCGGGCAACGGGACTCGAACCCGCGAGTGTCAGCTTGGGAAGCTGATGCCTTACCACTTGGCGATGCCCGCTTGTGTGTTGGCTAGTATAACGCGGTTGTCTTGTTCGATACAAGGGTGGCGATGCTTGTTTTAGCTGTGGAGATTCGTTTGAAAATCGCGTCAATTGTGGAGATGAGGACCTTTGACCTCCTGTTCTCCCTATCTTCTACCTGCGCTTTTGCTTGATTGTTGTATTTGAGCTCAATTTGTCAGGAATTGGGCAAGCTTTTGGTCAGGCTCCGGTACTTACCCGCATGAACCTCGGGGGTAGCCTCATCCTACGCGTCGCAGCCTCCCCATGCGGCGCACGAGGGATAAGGAGCAGCCATGTCCAACGCACCCACGCACTCTGTCCACAGCGCAATCGCAACAGGTCCGCTGCTCCTGCTCCTCTTCCTGCTTTTCGGCTGCCTGGCACCGAGAGCCGCATTTGCCGTCGATGGCTACGACCAACTCGGCTTCCGCACTATTAGCGATGATTGTGGGCCCTTCTTCATCGGCAAGTATGAAGCTCAAGACGCCTCGATTGCCTACTGCATGAACCAGGAGCGCCCCGGCCCCACCAAGCCGGGCGGCCCATGGCTCAACTTTGATCAAGGCTGGGTGTGGCTCGACGACGAGTTCGCGGCAATCGTTTGTCACGGATATCCTACCGCCACGTCGTTTGGCGGTTACCATCTTTCACCCGATCGCGCCCGCGCCGCAACCCAGCTTGCCGTATGGATGCTCAACGGCACTACCCATGTCGACGGTACCTATTCCTACACGACCGCTCAGGGCAAAACCAAGAGCGGGCACTTTACCGCCGACAATGAAGTCGTGGCGGCTGCGCGGTGGCTCCACGACAACGCAAAATCAGGAAGCATCAAAGCCGCTCCGCACCGCGCGCGGCGCTATCTAGGAGCCGTATCGGGCGGCAGCAAACGTCAAGACATGCTCTATGTACTGCCGGCAGTCTCTGTTTCCTTCAAAAAACAGTCTGCAAACGCCGCCATTACCAGCGGAAACAATACTTATCAGTTTGACGGGGCAACATTCGATATTTTTGAGAGCGCCAGCGGCGCGCATGTCGGCACCGTCCAGATGGACAGCAACGGTCGAGCGCAAGCAACACTTCTGCCCAACACGGCATACTACCTAGTTGAAACGAAGGCGCCGGCCGGCTATGTCCCCCGCCACGATCGTATTGCCTTTACCACGGGGAATGACGGCGGGCGGGTCGCCATTGATGAACAGCCCGGCACCATCAACCTGCGTATCGTAAAACTCGATGCCGCGACGAATGCCGGCCACCAGGTGGGAGCTTCGCTCGCAGGAGCAGAGTTCACGTGTGTGTCGCAATCAACCCCTGGATGGGCACAAATCCTCACGACCGACGAAAGCGGTCGGGCCACCCTCGCCGATGTCCCCTTAGGAACCTTTACCATCTACGAATCAAAAGCCCCCGAGGGCTACCTGCCATCCAACGACAGCTGGACCTATACCGTTGGAGCCGACCAGCTCGGCGATTCAGGCGTGGTCGAGATCGAATCTCGCGTTTCCGATATCCCCATTGCGTTTAACCTTGAGATTTCCAAATTCAAGGATTACGGCAATAGCGACCAATCCGGCCTGGAGCAGCCGGCGGGTGGTGTTGTCTTTGAGGTTGTCAGCAACAGCTCTCAGCAGGTTGTTGGCACACTGACCACAAACATCTATGGCTTTGCCTCCACCGAAGATCAGCCCGAAGCATGGTTCGGCACAGGCAAGCGACCCGCCGGTGTCCACGGAGCCGTCCCATACGACCGTGCCGGCTACACGGTTCGTGAGGTTCCGGAAACCGTCCCCGAGGGTTTTAAACGTGCAGGGGAATGGACCGTCGGGGCAAATCAGATTTCCGACGGCGCCGAGCTTCAATATATCGTGGACAACCACGCTCTGTCGACGCATCTCCAGATTGTAAAACGCGATGCCCAAACAGGCGCTTCTGTTCCCCTAGCCGGATTCACCTTCCAACTCCTCGACAGCAATCACGAACCTGTCTCACAAACTTGCTGGTATCCAGCACATAACGTAATGGACACCTTTACGACTGACGCGACCGGGACCGTCACACTGCCAGAATCGCTCGTGCCGGGCACCTATTATGTACGCGAAACCTCGGCCAAAGAGCCCTATCTTGTCAGCGAAGAAATCGAGGTAAACATACCCGCCGACATGAACCTAACGCCCGTTGCAATCGCCTCGTATTATGACCGCGCCGCGACCGGAAATATCAGGATCGTTAAAACCGATGCCGTAGACGGCAGCAGCCTCGCGGGCGCCATCTTTGAGATCCGTGCCTCGGGTGATATCGTGCGCCCCGACGGTAGCATTGCCGCACTCGACGGTGAGACTGTCGCTACCGTCACGACGGATGAAACTGGAGAAGCACGCGCGGACAACCTCCCACTGGGATCTGGCACCGCACGCTACGAGGTTGTCGAGACTCAAGCGCCGGCAGGCTTCTTGCTCGATCAGACAACCCATATTGTCGACCTTACTTATGCCGACCAGAAAACACCCGTTGTAGAAGCACGGCTTAACGTATCCGACGATTACACCAAGGTTGATATCTCCAAGGTCGATGCAAGCGGTGAGCAGGAAGTAGAAGGCGCACAACTCACCTTATATGGTCCCGATAAAACCGAAATAGACTCCTGGACCTCATCCGACAAGCCGCACCGCGTCGAACATCTTGCACCCGGCACCTACTCGTTGCGCGAAATGATATCTCCGCGGACCTATGACCTTGCCGAGGAGATAACGTTTGAAATAAAGGACACGGGAGAAGTCCAATCCGTCTCGATGAAGGATGCGCCCATCGAGATCAAGGGGCAGGTCGACAAGCGTCAGGAGCTTGTCCAACCTATCGAAAAGGGCCTGTTGGCCAACGGCGATGGTAAAAATCGCGCCGCGACGCAAACCAATAGTGATGGGCTTTTCTCCTATACCATCGATGCTCGAAACGATTCCGCTACTTGGGTTGATGAGTTTACGATTACCGATAATCTTGAGTGCGCCAAAGACGGCACGGCGAGATTCGTCTCAATCGAAATCCCCGTCGCCATCGGCGACCTCAACGGTCTGTGCAACGTGTGGTATCGCACAACGCCGTTGGACTCGACAGAAGCCGATGAGCCGGCAAACGCGACGCTTGACGATGGGCACGAAAATCCTTGGCTTGAGTCCGACGAAGTAAAAGAGAGTCTGGGTGAAGATTGCCGCCTCGTCGATTACGACGGCTGGCACCTCTGGAAGGCGGATGTCTCGACCACGGAATCCGACACACTCGAGGCGAAAGAACTCGACCTTGCATCCAATACCGTCGTGACGGGCATTCGCATTGAATACGGTGCGGTAGCCGCCGACTTTACGACTCGAAGCGATACGGATTCTTGGACCCGTGATGATCTCAAAGATGAGCACGACGACCTTGACGATGCCAAAGCAATCCTTGGCACAGATGCTCGGGGCGCAGTCGTGCACATGCAGGCAACGTCGGCTTACACACCCCAAACTGCACTCACCAACAGCGCACGCGTCGATCTTTGCCGCAACGGCGGCGGCGATAAACTTGAGTCACATGACGAGGACAGTGTCATTCAACGCTGTACCCTACCGCAGGACCTACCGGCAACAGGATCAGCTCCCATCGCCGCTTGCATCACCGCGCTCCTGACCTCGGGTGCCGCAGCCCTATGGTTCGCTCGCCTTAGGTCAATCCCAAAGAAGCGCTAGCGCGATGAAAAAGCGGGCGAGCCAGTCCCCCGGCTCGCCCGCTTTCAATCATGTAAATCGCCGCATCTACTCTGCAGACGAAGATCCGCCATCAACGATTGCTTGCTCGGACTCAGGAATCCCATCGGCACCCGTGCTCTGTTCTTGCTCCACCTCTTCGCTGATTGCGGAGGCGGGGGTCGAGCCCTTCGCGCCCACGATGTAGGCAGCTCCAAACCCTAACGCAATGGCAATCAAGGTCAAAATCACGTAGACAGGCCAATGGCGCTTAATATACGAAAACACGCTGACTCCTTAGAGCTCCGTCTACGAACGGCGGATAACCTCGGTCACGACCTCGGATACCGTGGCAATGTTCGTCGGATTGACATTGTGGGGCAGGTCGTCCTCGGTACGAGCGCAAGCCAGACGCGTGCCGTCCACGCCGGCGATGGTGAGGGCTCGGCGGCTCGCCTCGAGCGCGGCGTAGGCATCGGTCTTGGCATAGGGCATCTCGAGCGCGCCACAATCGACATGGAACGACTTGCACACCTTGCTGACCAGGTTCATGATGCGGCGATCGCCCTTGAGCAGCTGCTGTTCGCCCTCAACCGTCACCACCGAAAGCCTACCGGCGCCGACGGATTCAAGATTGATGAAGAAGACGCCGCGGAGCTTATCGCGATGCGAAGCCAAGAAGGCCTTCATACCGGCGCCATCACAATCCGAGGCGCCCGTTGCCACAAACCAGATATCGTGACCGAGCAGCTCATCGTCGCCCATAGAGGCGACAGCCGAGAGCATATCTTCGGAAGAAGCGCCGTCGGAAGACGTAGCGCCGCCCTTCCAGCCATCGTTATCGTCCTCGAAATTATCCCACGAACCGATGCCGCGACCGGACTTCTTGGCATCGTAATCGTCTTCGACGCCCAGCCAGTCACTCATGCTGTCCTGTTCGTTTTTCTTTTTACGACCGAACAGGCCGCCCAGGCCGCGCTTGCGAGACTTAGGTGCCGCAGGGGCGGGAGCCGAAATGGTCTCGATCGGCTGTGCGCCCGACGCAACGGGCATAGGAGGCGCAACGGGTGCCGATGTGGGTTCGGGACCCTGAGCGGTAGCAAAGGGGTCGTTGACCTGTGCGGAGGGATCGGGAAGGTCGAACAGCGACGTGCGAGACGCAACGTTTGTCTGCTTCATCGACGGCAGCGACGGATCGGGGACCGAAGCCAGCGGAGACGAGGAGGGTGCAGGCGACGGTGCCGACGCCGGATCGGGAACATTCATCTGCGGACGCGGCGATGCTTGGGAGGAAATCTGGGCCATAAGGGAATCGACCGTTTCGTCCTGAGTGGGAGCGACATCGGCAACCGTGGCACCGGAACCACTCGGGATCGGCATGGTGAAAATCTGCGTGGAGTAAGGCCTCGACCCATCTGTCTCGGGAGCCTCGGAAACCGCAGGCACTTCCTCCTGCTCGACCTCGGTCGAATCACCTTGATCGGCTGCCGCGTATTGCTCTTCGTCACAGTTGACCTCGACGGGCTCGTGCCCGGCGACATCTTGGATTTCGGCAGCATCAATAGGCTCGTCATCGTCTGCCGCGTCGCCCTGCTCATCGGAAACAGGAAGGGGCTCGGCAATCGCGGTGCCTTGCTTTTCAAACGTTATCGTGGAATCGAACTGCGCGGCATCAAACGACATGGTGCTATCGACGTGCTGCTGAGCCTCAAAGGACGTTGTAGCTTCGGCGGCGTCGACAGGCACGGACTGCATAGCCTCGTTCTGCTCGAACTCTTGCGCCGCGCGCTCACGTGCCGCCTCGGCTGCCTGCTGCTGAGCGATAGCCTCCTGCTCGGCAGCCTCGCGTGCGGCAGCGCGCTTCCCCTCGAAATCGTCGACAAATTTCCTGCCCTTTGCAAGCGCACCCTTAAAGAAGTTGGAAGCGCTGGCGCCAATCGAAGAGAACGCGGATGCAATATCGGCATGGGGCGTTGCCGCGGGAATCTCGGCCGAGAAATCAGTATCGCTCTCGTAAGACACGCGCCTCGGCTGTTCAGCGTAATCGTCGTCAGGCTCGTCCGTAACGTCTTGCGCCGGCGCGGCGGGAGCCAAAATGTCCAGTCCTGCCGCGGGATCGATCGCGGACACCGCCTCGGGCTCGGCAACGGCAGCGGCAACCGCGGCAGACTCATCATCCACGGCGACAACGGGCGCAGATGCAGTCACGACGGGGGCAGGCTCGGGCTCAAACGTCGGCTCCTCGCCTTCCTCGTAATCGAGCGTGCAGGACTCGGGAAGCATTCCGAGCGCACGGATGGCATCCGAACCAAAGCGGATGTTGCCGGCGGCATTGCGATAGAGCCTGGGCTCGGGCTCGGCCGCGACAGGCTCCTCCGCCGGCTCGGCAGTGGGAACCTCGTCATTGAACTCTTCGGCCTGGACAGCCTGATTCTGATCCTCGGACACGATGGCGCCAATCAGCGTCTCGTCGGCAGACGCACCCTCAAAGCCCTCGATCTGCTCGTCGAAAGCCTCGCCCTGTTCGGGCTCGGTCTGAGCGTCGGGAGCAATCGGCTGACCGAACTCGTCCTCGGCGTAGGTAGGCTCTTCATACTCGATGGTGTTGCCGTAGTCGTTTTGCTGTTGGGCCGCGGCATACTCCGCTGCTGCGCGCGCCATCTCCTCGGCACGACGCTTCTGCTCCCCAAAATAGGTATCGAACGGAACATCGTCGGGAAACTCGTTTTCGCCCTGGAAGGGAGCAACGTTGTCCATAACGCCGAGCATAGCGGCGACAGAAGACTTGTTGCACACTGCGCCGGACGTATAGGGAAGCACAAAACGGTTAGAAATGATGTTTGCCGCGTTGGCGAGCGCAACGAGGGAAGCGAGGATCGCGACAATCCACAGCAGAACCTTGAGCGCGCCGGGGAGCGGCAGGATACGCAAGATGGCAACGGCAGCAGGGGCAACCGTGGCAACGGGCAACAGCTTGGCGATGAGCGCACGATACGAAGCATAGGGCTCGCGGGCGAGCAGCTCAGCACGGGGAGAGTCGTAGTGTGCGACAACGACCACCGGGCGGTTGCGCGGAGACGCGAGCGGGCCCGAGGCCTTGTGGTAGGCGATGACATTTTGGCTCACGCCCGTCTTGCCCAGGCGCGAAACCACGGGGTGGCCCGTGCGCTCGAGCACGTAAAGAACGGCGCCGACAATGGCCAGCAAGGTGCCGACCAAGCCGATGCCGCCGCCGATGCCCATCAGCAGGGCGCCGGCAAACGCAAGAATACCGGTAACGGCAAATGCCAACCTGCTGGGCGCCGGGGCATTGAACTCCTGAACCTCGGGATCAAAGCCGTGGTTGCGGAAGATCTGAGCGATATCCTCGGCAGCCAAGCGCTCTTCTTCGCTGCATGCCGGCGTGATGCCGGTGTTCTGCAGCAGGTGGTTAATATAGTTCTGGGTGTTCGCCATGTGCGCTCCACATCCATAATCCGACAAATAGGCCCAATGCATGCACATTAGAACCGTATATAGTCGAAAGTATACCCCGAGCGAGCGCAAACGACCGAATTCGGGCCATCTTAACGCCCCGAGCGGACAAGGATATAGCCTAATCTCCATATCGGACTAAAATCATGGCAGCAAACCACCTTCTCATGCGAGGACTCTATGACGGCAAGCGACGCGACCGCGACAATTAAAAAGGGGAATTCGGAGCCCAGTTTCGATAAAACGGCTCAGCGCATCCTCAATCTTTTCTTTGTGCTCAACAGCTCCCCCGAACCGCTGACGACCGAGCAGATCGTCTTGGATTCTGACCTGGGATATGGCTCGGGCAATATCGACTCGGATAAGCGCAAGTTTCGGCGCGATCGTGACAAACTGCTCGAACGCGGCATCTTAATCAAGGAGGTTCGCCCCGCCGGCGCGCAGGAGACCGAGGAAAGCTCATGGACAATCGACCGCGAGCACACGTTTGCGGCAGGCGGCCTCATCACCGCAGACGACGCCGATATCCTGCTCAACGCTATCGACCAGACAATAGCGGCCGGCTCATCCACTTTTGCCGCGCCGCTTGCCGATATTCGTTCCAAGATTGCCTACCTCACCGGCAGGACGACGGCGGACGAAGCACCGATCCGCCGCTCTCCCACCGTCGATGCGGTATGGAGCGCCTTTGCCGAGCGATGCGCGCTGCGATTTTTATATCAGAACGGACGCGGTGAGCAGAAAGAGCGTACCGTCTGCGTCTACGGCATGTTCGAGCGCGAGGGCGTTGCGTACTTCTGCGGCCTCGACAATGCCACCGACGACATCAGGACATTCCGCTGCGACCGTATCGTTCGCGCTTGGCGTCCTTCGAAGGCCTACGCCATCCCTGCAGACTTCAATCTCAACGACTACCTGTTCTTTGAATTCGATTTTGCCGACCGCCCGCCCGTTGCGGCTACGTTCTCGTTCGCCCCGCAGACGCAGATCGATATGATCAACGGCCTCACGCGCGGGCGAGGTGAGCTCGCACACACCGATTCGGGATGGACTTGGACCGTTGACGTGCGCGATCTTGAAGCCGCCGCCTCATTTTGCATGGCCCACGCCATGGACGGCATGAGGCCCATGGCCCCCAAATCGCTCAAGCAGGCGTGGAACCACCTCATTGAAAGGACGGTGCACGAGCATGCCCGTGCGTAAACTCACCAGCGAGCAGAGGCTCTCGCGCGCCATCGACATCATGGAGGCCCTCTACGCCGCCGGCGAGAGCGGCATGACACGAACCGAGATTTGCAGTCGCTTTGACATCACGGGGGCGTCGCTCGACGAGATTCTCGAGATCGTCTCGACGCTCGCGGACCGAGAATCGGGTGCGCGTATCATCTGCGAATGCCACGGCGAGCGCGTGGTCCTCACCGGTGACGCCGGGCGTGTACTACCGCTGCGCCTGAGTGCCGCCGAGGGCGCTGTGCTCAACCACGAACTTGAATCGTTGGGGATCGAGCCCCAGGCGGCGGCTCGAATTCGACATGCTCTTCTACCCGAAGAGCTCGGCTATAACCAGCACGTCTTTGACACCGTCAACCACGGGTCGCACTGGCAGCAGCTGAGCTGCGCCATTCAGGACGGCGTTCGCTGTCGTATCTCGTATCGCTCGATGGACGATGCACGGCCACGCGAGCGTCTGGTCGACCCCTTGCGCATTACGGCAAACGGCGACCAAACATATCTGATTGCCTGGGACATCGCGGTCGATGAGCAGCGCACCTATCGCATGGATAAAATCGAGGGACTCGCCTTGACGGAAGACTCCGTCGTGCCTCACGCACCGGACGTTGCATCCCTCCACGATTCCCTTGCCCGGACGCAGCGTAGCGCAAAGCTCTTGATGCCATTCGATATGGCGGAGCATCTGGACTGGGCCGGCATCACCCTAATCGAGCGCAGCGGGACAGACATGGCAACGGTAACCGTACATTACGGCTCCGAGCGTTGGCTGCTGAGCCAGATAATCGCAGCGGGCGGAGCCATCCGCATCTTGGATGACCCCGCCCTGTCAAAGCGTCTGTGCGATATGGCAAAAGCCCTCGTCTGTCCGCTTTAGCGCCGCCGCTCGTGGCGTGCACGCCACAGCTGTAGATAGTGCCCGATCTGCGCCGATTCGATGCGCTGGTAGGAGCTCGTGGGCAGCGACGTTAAGAACTTCTTGCCATAGCCCTTCGTCACCAGGCGAGGATCCGCCAAGATCAGCACACCGCTATCGGTCGACGAGCGAATCAAACGCCCCGCGGCCTGCTTAACCTCGAGCACCGCCTCGGGCAGCGAATAGCGCGCCCATGCGCGGTCTTCGCGCAGGTTGCGCTCGCACGAGAGCGGGTCCGTGGGGCTCGAGAACGGCAACTTGGGAATGATGACGCAGCGCAGCGTCTCGCCGCTGGCATCAAACCCCTCCCAGAAGGCCTTGAGCGCAAAAAGTGACGAGGTCGGTTCGTTGATAAACCGGTCGCGCAGGCGACGAGGAGATGAGTTGCGCTGCTGGCAGTTGAGCTCCAGACCCGCACGGGCCATCTTGGGCTCAACGCGGGCGTATAGGTCCTCCATGTCGCGCCGGTTGGTGAACAACGTGAGCACCGATCCGCCCATGGCAAGATGGGCGTCGACCAGTACGCGCTCGAGCGCCGTAAGATAGCTCTCACGATCGCGCGGATCGGGGATATCGCCCGCAACGACTACAGCCATGTTCGAATCGAAGTCGTAGCTCGAATCCAAGTGCAGCGATGACGACGTTGAAGCACCGATGCGATCAAGGCCGACCGCATGGTTAAAGTGCTCAAAGCTTTTGGACACCGTCATGGTCGCCGAGGCAAAGATAGCCGTGTGAACCTCGGGCAGCCACTCGGTTGCCAAGGCCTCGCCAATGTCGATGCGCTCTGCGGTCATTGACTCTCCGCCGGCACGCAGCCTGCGATTGACCTGCAGCGAATACACGTAGTGTTCATCGGTGCCGTCAATGATGAGTTTTAGGTTCTCGGCCAGCTCGTGCAGGCGGCGCGAGATATCACCCAGGTCGACAACAACCTCTGGCTTGTCGGCGGCGACGGCTTGCACCAGCGCGTCGACGCTCTTGTCAGCTTGTTCCAATGCGTCGATGCCAGTGTAGGCCGACTGTAAGAAATCATGCCAGTCGTCAGATTCGCGCAGCTCGGGGCCAATCCATAGATTGGCATTGTCATAGCCCCCACGGGCACGGCGACCGAGCTCGCGAACGCCATCGAACACGCCGGCGATCGCCATGCTCGCGCGCGCAACCGTCGACGTCGCCTTGGCGGTAAGGCCCAGATAGAGCGTAGAGCCCTCGGAGGTTGCCAAATCACGGGAAACCTGGCTTAGCGCGCCGGTGCTCGAGCCACCCAGACGCTCGAACAGGACGCGTGATTCGTCCGCCGACACCACACGCGCCCACTGACGGCGCGCCTCGCGCTCGATGGAATGGGCCTCGTCGATTACCCAATGACGAATCGGCGGCAAAATCCTGCCCTCGGCCGCGACGTTGCGGAACAGCAGGGAATGGTTGGTGACCACCACATCGGCATGCGCCGCACGACGGCGAGCGCCGTGGACCAAACATTTATCAGGGAAAAACGGGCAGAGGCGACGAGCACACTCGCGCGAGGCCGTCGTAAAGTCGGGACGGTTGACGCTGCGCCACCGAATGCCGAGCGAGTCGAGGTCGCCATCGGCTGATTGGCAGACGTACGCCATAATGACCGCGACCGCCGTGAGCGTGTCCGCCGGATCGCGCTTGGTGGTAATCTCGACCTGGCCGCGGCTCATGCGCTCAAGCTTGCGCAGGCACGGATAGTGGTCATACCCCTTGAGAGCGCAAAATGACAGACCGCCGTCCAGTTGCTCGGCAAGTTTTGGCAGCTCATGGTACATGAGCTGGTCGGCAAGATTATTCGATTTGGTCGCAATACCAACCGTGATGTTGTTACGGCGTGCTGCCTCGGCAAAAGGTACCAGATAGGCCATCGATTTGCCGACGCCTGTGCCTGCCTCAATTACTCGATGAGTGCCCGTGACCAGCGCATCGCGGACCTCGAGCGCCATCGCGATCTGCTCATCACGCGGCTCGTAGGTGGGATACATGCGATTGACTAGGCCACCTGGCGCATAGTCTGCCTCAATCTCCTCACGACTCGGCATCTTGAGAACCGGCAGTTCATCGGCGTCCACCCGATCGTCGGCGCGATCGGCCTTGAGAACGTCAGCACGAGCGGCGCTGAGAGAGAAGATGGAACCAGGGTTCTGCCCTGCCAAGAATGAGAAGATAGGACGATAGGACCAAGGCACGTCCGGATGCATGTCGGCTAGGCGCGCCATGAGGCCCTGGGGCAAGTCGGTGAGCGCCACGAGCAACACGCGCCATACGCCACACAGGGCGTCGACGTCGGCATTGGCACGGTGTGATACCGAGTCGCAGCCAAACAGATCGGCCATAAAAGACAGCTTGTGCGAGGCCAGGCGCGGAAGCGCGATGCGCGACAGCGCCAGCGAATCGATCCAAATATCGCTTACGTTGACGCCGCCTTTGACCGACTCGATAAACGAGCGGTCGAACGTGGCGTTGTGTGCGATCACCGGGCAGCCACCGACAAAATCGGCGAGAGCGGCGACGGCCTCAACCGCCGACGGGGCATCTGCCACATCGGTATTTGTAATGCTCGTGAGCTCGGTAATCTCGGCGGGAATCAGCTGCTTGGGATGCACGAAGGTATCGAAGCGGTCGACGATCTCGCGGCCCGAAAGACGGGCCGCCGAAATCTCGATCAGCTCGTTGTCCTGCACCGAAAGACCCGTGGTCTCGGTATCGAGGACAATCACATCTTCCTCGATAAGACCGAAGGACTGCGTTTTGGCGCGCTCGGCAAGCGTGGCATAGGAGTCGATGACGAACTGCGGCGTTCCTGACGAAACCGCGTCCTCGATTAGCATGCAATGCCCGCTCGACGAAGGCCCATACGGATCAAGCTGTCACAGACCTGCGGGAACGTCATGTCGTCGGTGCGGCGGATCTCATCCGGATACAGCGACGTATCGGTCATTCCGGGAATGGTATTGGTCTCGAGGATAACGGGGCCGTCCTCACTCACAATAAAGTCGCTGCGCGAGATACCCAGGCAACCGAGGGCCTTGTGAGCGGCACAGGCAAGCTCCTGAGCGCGAGCGTAATTCTCGGGTGAAATCTGTGCCGGAATGCGATGGATGTCCGTAGGGTCGACATACTTCACGTCCAGATCGTAGAACTCGCAGTCCTCGGGCTTACGAATCTCGACAATCGGCAGGGCGCGCACGTCATCTTCGCCGTATACGCCGACGGTGATCTCGGTACCCTCGATGCACTTCTCGACCAGCACTTTGTCGCCGTACTCAAACGCCTTGGCGATTGCCGCGGGCAGCTCGGAGGGCTCATGGACCAGGGAAATGCCATAGCTGGAACCGTTGACGGCCGGCTTCACAAAGCAGCGCTCGCCACAAACCTCGACGATATGATCGATATCGACTTCATCGCCCACCTCGAGCGCAAGGCCGGGAGCAATGGGAATGCCCGCCTTGGCGTATAGGAGCTTAGAGACCTCCTTGTCGGCACCGCAGGCGCTGGCAAGTACGCCCGAGGCCGTGTAGGGGATACCCAGGGTCTCCATGGCACCCTGCATGGCGCCATCCTCACCGCCGGCGCCGTGCATGGCGATAAATGCCACATCGAATCCGCCGGTCGCCATGGTTACCATAAAGTCATCAGCGGCCGTGTCAAGCAGCTCCACCGAGGTGTAGCCGGCTTCCTTCAGTGCCACCACAACGTTCTTTCCCGAATCGAGCGAGATCTCGCGCTCGGCGGAATGACCGCCCGCCAAGACCGCTACGTGCATGTTCTCTAGGCTTTTACCCGGCATGGGCAGACTCCTCCTCTATAATTTCTGCAGCTGATACCATATTGTAGCGATACCCTCTACGTTTCCCCAAAATCGAAAGGCTTCCATGAATCCCAGGACTAAATCTCAGGACATTCGCGACTTGAGCCAAAACGATATTCGCGAGCTCGTGGCCGAACTTGGCCAGCCCGCCTTCCGCGCGAAGCAGCTCATCGAATGGGTCTTTGAGAAGAACGTTTGTTCGTTTGACGATATGACCAACCTTCCCAAGGCTTTCCGTGAGCAGCTTAAAGAGGCTTTTGCCTTTGATACGCCGACTGAACTCACCAAGCAGGTTTCCAAAGATGGCTCGCGCAAGTATCTGCTCGAGTACCACGATGGCATTTCCGTCGAGACTGTCGGCATGCCCCGTCGTAACAAACTTTCCGTCTGCGTTTCCACCCAGGCAGGCTGCGGCATGGGCTGCGCCTTTTGCGCTACCGGTCTCAACGGCCTCAAGCGCTCTCTGACCGCTCAAGAGATCGTCGACCAGGTGCTTCATGTATCCAACGACTTTGGCGAGCGTGCCACAAGCGTTGTCTTCATGGGCCAGGGCGAGCCGTTTGCCAACTACGACGAGGTTCTCAAGGCATTGCGTATCCTCAACGACCCCGATGGTATCGGTATCGGCGCTCGTCACCTCACCGTCTCTACCAGCGGCGTTATTCCCGGTATTCGCAAATTTGCCGATATCCCCGAGCAGTTCACTCTTGCCGTTTCCCTGCATTCCGCCATCCAGTCGACGCGCAATAAGCTCATGCCCGGTGTTAAGAAATACACGCTGCTTCGCCTTCACGAAGCGCTTCAGCTCTACACCGAGAAGACTGGCCGCCGCCCGACCTATGAGTATGCCATGATCGAAGGCGTCAACGATACGAATCCCGAGATGCAGGCACTCTGCGACTTCTGCGAGGGAACGCTGTGCCACGTTAACCTGATTCAACTTAACGACATCGAGGGCAGCCCGCTCAAGCCGTCGCCGATTCATAAGGTTGAGGATCTTCAGCGTCGTCTTGAGTCCCGTGGCATCGAGACCACGATTCGTAACTCCCGTGGTAACGATATTGACGCCGCTTGCGGACAGCTGAAACAGCGCTTCAAAGTTCAGAAGAGCGCATAGGGGAGTCGCACTCCAAAACGTTTCATGTGAAACATCGGACGGCCCCTGTTGCAGGATATGCAACAGGGGCCGTTTCATTTATTGACCTCAATTTTGGACCGCTGCTAGCTTCCCCATTGTTTACGGACAAAATAAGCAGCCCTTGTCTCATGAATCAGACAAGGGCCGCTCAAAATATGCAGGGTAATTGTTAGGTACCTAATAGCCTACATTTTCCCATTGGTTGCTAACCCAACCTTGATTAATCTTAGGATTTTTTGTTACCTGAGCAGTGCGCATGGCAACATCTTCTGTCATAACATCCATTTTCTTCTTGGAAGTATCGACAATATCTTGCGCACCACGAAGCAAACGACCTCGAAGTTCATCGTCTGTCGCGATCTTATAGCCAGCAAAGGCACCGGCCGCGACAGTCGTCACCAATGCAATCGCAGTTAAAATCTTATTCCTCATCTTGGCCTCCTTGATCAAACTGAATCATTTCACCAAGAATACGAGAGAGCTCTTCCTCGTCTTTAAACTCAATCTCAATCTTATTCTTTCCACGCGAGCTTTTCACGCGCACGTTGGTATTAAATACCTGACGAAGTACACGCGCAGCCTTTTTAAAAGACTGAGGCGCTGCAGGCCTCGGCGTCTTAGGCGTCTCTCCGGCAGAAAACAATGGAGCAAGATTTTCTGTCGCTCTTACGGAAAGGCCCTCTGCAACAACCTTCTCTGCAAGTCGAATTCGCGCGTCCTCATAGGGAACTGCAAGAATCGCACGTGCGTGACCAGCAGTAAGTTTACCCTCAAAAATCATCTGCTGAACTACTTCGGGGAGATCGAGAAGGCGCAGCGAGTTTGTAATTGCAGAGCGTGACTTGCTTACGGCCTTCGACAACGCCTCCTGGGTCATACCGCTAGCATCGATGAGCTGGCGATAGCCCTTAGCCTCTTCGACGGGATTCAGATCAGAACGCTGAAGATTTTCGATAAGAGCAAGAGCCAGCATCTCTTCATCATTAACATCTTTAATGATGACAGGCAGTTCCTCAAGACCAGCAAGCTTTGACGCCTGGTAACGACGCTCACCAGCGATGATCTCATAGCCGTTTCCATGCTTGCGAACCAAGAGCGGCTGCAAAACGCCATGTTCTTGGATTGACTCGCTCAACTCGCGAAGTTCAGTTTCATTAAAGTGAATTCGCGGTTGATTAGGGTTGGGAACGATATCCTCAATAGGTAGTTTTGTTTCAGATGCGGCATTTGAAGCAGATGCAGCGGAACCACCGGTCTCATACTCAGCCTCTGAGACCAAAGCATTGAGTCCGCGTCCCAATCCACCACGTTTCTTTGCACTAGGCACGCTTGATCACCTCTTTTGCAAGGTTCATATACGCTTTTGCACCCTTATTTTGAGGTGCATAGGTAATTACCGGTTCTCCAAAAGACGGAGCTTCAGAGATTTTAACCGTACGGGGAATCAGCGTCTTAAACGCCCTATCACCAAAGTACGATTGAACTTCCTCAACAACCTGATTCGACAAAGAAGTACGTGAGTCATACATGGTCATAAGCACGCCATAGGTGTCTAAGCCCTTGTTCAGACGTGATTTGACCATCTTCATTGACTCAAGCAGCTTCGTAACGCCCTCGAGTGCGTAATACTCACACTGGATTGGAATCAAAACGCTATCTGCTGCGGTCAAGGCATTGATAGTAAGCAGGCCGAGCGAAGGAGGACAGTCAATGAAAATAAAATCGAACTCTTCCTGAATCGGCTCAAGCAAATCTTTGAGGCGGGTTTCACGAGCAATTGCGCTTACGAGCTCAATTTCGGCACCTGCAAGCTGAATCGTAGCTGGAATTACGAATACCTTTTTGCAATTTGTATCAAGAATAAGCGATTCTGCCGGCACATCATTCAACAATGCATCATAGATGCAGTGATCAAGGTCTTCTTTTTCAATTCCAAATCCACTGGTACTGTTTCCCTGCGGATCAAAATCGACAATCAGTGTCTTACGACCCTGCTCACCCAGTGCTGCTGCAAGGTTTACAGCCGTCGTTGACTTACCGACGCCGCCTTTTTGATTGATGATTGCAATGATACGCGTGTCTTTTGCGTTCTTAGAACGCTTAACGTCGCGAAATCCCACGGTCCCTCCTGGTGTGTATTAAAGCTGTCAAACGGAGGATGTTTCACGTGA
This sequence comes from Collinsella sp., assembly GCA_048500675.1. Taxonomy (GTDB): domain Bacteria; phylum Actinomycetota; class Coriobacteriia; order Coriobacteriales; family Coriobacteriaceae; genus Collinsella. The sequence goes on along the minus strand of DBFSAO010000128.1, from coordinate 15,290 downwards.
AACATTCCGATTCGATATCAACCGCCATGTTTCACATGAAACACTGCAAGTTGTTAGTATCCATTATGTTTCACGTGAAACATCTAGGCAAGCGGATTCTTCTTAGCCATGCCATTTGCACGAGGCAATGAAACGGATGCTGGATGACTCTTCTTGAGAACAATGAACTCCCTGTGGCCCAAGCCCTCAGGCAAATCGATTGCGTCATTAAGAAGCAAAGTGAAGCCGCAAATCTTAGCTGCCGACATGCCGGAAACTAGCTCCTCATCCGAAGGATTACCCTTGGTGATAACAAATAGACCTCCATCCTTGAGGAACGGAGCCGCATACTCAACAAGAATCGGTAGAGGGGCAAGTGCGCGGGCGGTTACGACAGAAAACTGCTTCTTATGGCTTCGAGCATATTCTTCAAGGCGATCATGAATCACATGAGCATGTTTCAACCCAAGAGCATGAACAAAAGAATTGACGGCATCAACCTTCTTACCAACAGAGTCAATATAAGTAGCTTTACGATGTGTGGCTATGGTTAACGGAATACCAGGGAAGCCCGCACCTGTCCCCATATCGAGCAAAGCTCCCTCAGGAGCCTTATTGATATAGGGGAGCAAAACAAGTGAGTCGAGGATATGAAGTACCGCAGCATCTTCTACGTTAAGAATACGGGTGAGATTAGTTGTCTTATTTGTTTCCAGAACCAAATCCAAATGCTGAATACATTTCCTCAGCTCAACATCAGATACGCTCAAGGAATACTCTTTGCAATAGGAAGATAGACGAGTCAACATCTCGTCAGCTTGCTGATCAGTAAGTACTAACAACGAAAGCTCCTTTCTGACAAAAATCAGTGTATCGAGAACTTTTGACAAAAAAAGGGGACGTGGAAACCACGTCCCCTTAGCATAAGCTCGAGCAGATTATCGAGCAACAATCACCACATGGCGATCAGGGTCAGAACCCTCAGAATGAGTATCGACGGCATCATTGCCACGAAGTGCAATGTGAACCAGTCGACGCTCATAGGCATTCATGGGCGGAAGCGAAACACTCTTATGAGTGCGGATGGCACGCTCGGCTGCAGACTGTGCCATGGAGGCAACCTTGTCCTGACGGCGGCTCTTGTATCCCTCGACGTCCACTACAACCGGATACCTAAAGCCAAGCTTGCGGCTCACTAGCAAAGAGAACATAACCTGAAGGGCATCAAGGGTGCGACCATGACGGCCAATGAGAACAGCAAGGTCGGGAGCCGTTACATCCAGAATCAGCTCACCCTCGTCGCCCTCATACTCATCGATAGGAGAGTTGGCGGCATCGAAGTGCGAAAGGATGGAACGCAGGATGGAAATCGCGACATCGGCAATGGTGTCGAGCTCCTCGTCGGTCAGCTCTTCACCGGCCTTGTAGCGCTGTGCAATCTCGGGATAATCGCCCGCGACCTGCGGGGCAACCTCCTCAAGCATATCCTCGATGATCTCTTCAGACATAACGTACTCCAAAAGTTAGGTACCTAAATAAGATTGATATCCCGCTACTTCTTCTTGTGCGGGCGCGGCTTCTTCTCGCGACGAGTGACCTCAACCTGCAGCGGCGCGTTCTTAAGGCGCTCCTCCTCATCGGCCTTCGCCTTGTCGATGACCTTCTGCGTCACAAAAATCTGCTGGATAACCTGCCAAGCAGACGAGACGTCGTAGTACAGCAGAACACCAACGGGAAGGCTCCAGCCCATCCAAAGCATCATGACCGTCATGACAACGGCCATCATACGCATGCTCTGAGCCTGCTGGCCGGTCTGGTTGCGCGACATATAGAGCTGCGGAATCAGGGTCAGGACAGCGAACAGGATCAGGCAGACCAGCGCAGGCAGCGCGACCATAAAGCCATCGGCAAAGGAGGCACTCGGCGTGGTGGTCAGGTCGGGCAGAATATTAAAGAACGAGAACGTGCCGTCGTTAAAGTAGTCCGGCAGGTTACGCAGCAGCGTAAATAGGGCGAACAGGACAGGCATCTGAATCAACAGCGGCAGACAACCAGCCATCGGGTTGAACTTGTTCTCGCTGTAGAACTTCTGCATTTCCTCGGCCTGACGCTGGGGATCGTCGGCATAGCGCTCCTGGATCTCGAGCATCTTGGGCTGCAGCACCTGCATGCGTGCCGTCGACTTAGTCGACTTGAGCATAAGCGGCGTCAGCAGCAGACGGATGATGACCACCAGGATGATGATGGACAGGCCCCAGTCGACCGCAAAGGTCTGGATGAGCTTGAGCAGCTCGAAAAGGATGTTAACGATCCAATCCCACATGTAAGTTTTCCTCCGATAGCGAGTGCCCGCTAGGGCACAGGGTCATAACCGCCGACGTGCAGGGGATTGCAGCGAGCGATGCGCCTCACGGCAAGCCAGCAGCCTCTCAAAACACCGTACTTCTCAATCGCCTGGACGGCGTATTGCGAGCACGTTGGGTAATAAATGCAGGCGTCAGGCAATAAGGGCGAAATAACCTGTTGATATATGCGAATAGGAGCGATGGCAACACGTCGCAAAACGTGATTGCTCATCGCTCCTCCCCGGCAACGCCGGCGCGTTTCATAAGCGAACGCAATGCATTGTCCATCTCCTGAGGCGAAGAAACCCTCGTCTTGGGAGTTGCGAACAAGATGATGTCATAACCCGCAACGGGAAATCCACAGCTGCGGGCGGCCTCGCGCATCACACGCTTAGAACGGTTGCGCACGACAGCACAACCGAGCCGTTTAGCACCAACGAAGGCGACCCTTCCGGAGTCGCCTTCGCCAACCGATTCACATATGGTCATTCGAATCAGAGGGTGATTGAAACGACGCCCCTGACTGAACACATGCTCGAAATCTTGCCGAGACTTAATAGTCTTCATGCGAGATGTGTGTATCGCTGCTAGACAGTGAGACGCTTGCGGCCCTTGGCGCGACGACGGGCGAGCACGGCACGACCACCCTTAGTGGCCATACGGGCACGGAAGCCATGGGTCTTGGCACGCTTACGCTTATTAGGCTGATACGTACGCTTCATCTTAAGTTCCTCCTGCTGCATTTCGAGTGTCCGCGGGGGCGCGGACGCAGATATAGACACGTGAGCTTGAAGATTGTAGGGAAATCAATGTTCAAATGTCAAGAAATCAAAGGTAAAAGGTTGCGCAGTTCACACGGTTCCCCCATAAGCCGAGCTCGATTTAGCGGTGCATGGCAACTTTTCACGATATTTCATCGAGTTTTCAACAGGTCATGTTGGCAATGTTGAGAACTTTTCGTCCGTTTTCCAAAGTTTTCAACAGGTTTTGAAAAGTTGTCGAAAGATGAGAAACATTGCACGGTGAGCTACTATTTGTTCGAAACCTTTTGAAAGATTGCGAGCGGCATGTCTGACGACTTTTACACCATGGTCGATTCCGGAGACCCGGCACCCGACAACGAGCACATCACCGGCGTGCGCGAAGAGCGTGAGGAAGGCGAGCAGACGACCACGCAGGCGCCGAAAGCCATGTACGCCGCGCGCATCGCCGTCTATGACGATATGCTGTCGACACCGCGTGTGATCGTCATTGATCCGCAAGATGTCCGCACGTATTTGGAAGAGACGACCAACACCGTCTACCAGTGCATGAAAGAACAAGGTGGCCATATCTCGCTCATGGTCATCCGCGAGATTGTCGAAAACTTTATCCACGCGCACTTTGCCGAGCCCATCATCTCGATTCTGGACGGCGGAGACACCATCCGCTTCGCTGATCAAGGACCCGGCATCGACGACAAGGAGCGTGCTTTCGACTTTGGCGTTACCAGCGCAAACAGCAAGATGAAGCGCTACATCCGTGGAACCGGAGCAGGGTTTCCCATGGTGCAGGAGTATTTGGAAAACGCTGGCGGGGCCGTGTCCATCGAGGACAACATGGGCAACGGCACCGTGGTTACGGTAAGCCTGGACCCTAAACGCGTGCAGGAAATAGAGCGTGCCGGCGGACGCGGTGCTGCCGTGCGGCCCGAGACGGAGCAGCCCACATATCCCCTGCCGGGAGCTTTTGCGCAGCAGCCCATGGCAACGCAACAGATGCAGCCCCCCGTGGGACAGATGCAGCAGCCCGGAATGCTTCCTACACAAGAGCCCCAGGCGGCATCGATGTCGATGCCGCCAAACGCACCAGAGGCCATGCCGCTGGCGGATCAGGATGCGGCAGCAATGCAGCAGGCGACGGGGGCACCGGGTGGCCAGCAAATGGGATATCAGCCGTACCAACAGGGATATCCATATCAGCAGATGCCGCCACTGGGGTATGGCCAGCAGTTCCCGCAGCAGTACCAGCAGGGATATCAGCAGCCGTACCAGCAGATGCCGCAGCAGCAGTACAACCCCTGGGCCCAGCAGATGACTCCGCAGCCTTACCAACAGTGGCCTCAAAGTTTTCAACAGCAAATGCCGCCGATGCAGAGTTCTCAACAATCAGCAGCTCAAATGATGTATCCTAATGCAGCAAATCAGTATGCGCAGCCACAGCCGGACGTGTTCGTAAGCGATCGCGGCAACGCCGCGCTGGGCTATCTGGCGCAAAATCAAGCGTGCGGTGCTACCGATCTGGCGAGGGCGTTTGGAAACTCGGCCCCCACTTGGTCACGCACGCTCAATGACTTGGCGCAGGCCGGCTTGGTCATCAAGCATGGCCAGAAATACCATCTGACCGAACTCGGCGCCGCTCGCGTGCGAGCTCAGAGCTAAAGAACGGGAGAGACAGTGGACGAGGAAGCAAGCATCATCCTGGGGGATGCCATCGCCTTTTGCCAGCGCGACGGCCAAGATGCACGCCTCATCAACATGCTGGGGCAATCGCGCGCCATAAGCCTGACCGAAGATACGCTCACGATCGAGGCCCCCTCGCGCTTTGCCATCGCGCAGCTCAAAAAGCATCAGCCGACTATTGAGGCCTATCTGGAAGAAATCGCCTTTGCTCCGATCGCGCTCGACATCGTGGCACCGCAAGGCGCAACGGCCGAATCTGCTGCCGCGACGGTGCCCGCCACGGCTCCCGCTGCTTCCCCTGCGGCGCCAGCCTCCGCAGGCGACGTGCCGACAATCGAGCACCAGCACAGCGATGTTTCCCGTGAAACCATGGCACCGTTGCCGACCGCCGCTGCGACGTCAACGAACGCACCCGTCACGCACATGCCCATCGCTCATGACGCAGCGGCGGGCGCGGATTCGGGCATTGCAATCAAGAACACGCTCTCGGCCGATGATTTTCGTCGCATGATGAACCAGATGAAGGGCGGAGCGCCGACTAAGTCCACGCAAGCCGCGACCCCCGCTTCACCCATGCCAGCACCGACCGTGCCGGCCGAGCAGAATACGGATGGAGCCCCACTCGCCGCGAACTCAAAATTTACCTTTGAGAACTTTGTCTACGGCCCCGAGAACAGCCATGCCTATCGCTCGGCACTCAAGTTTGCCGCCCTCGCGGACGAGCGCGGCACGTGCACATCACTGTTCATCTACGGCAAATCGGGCCTGGGCAAGACGCACCTGCTGCTTGCCATCAAAAACGAGCTCGCCGAGAAGTCGCCCGAGATCAAGGTCAAGTATGCCAACTCCCAGGCATATCTGGACGACCTGATGACCGAGTTCGACCGCCAAAAGAAGAGCAACGCCCCTATCATGCAGGCATACCACGGCGTGGACGTGCTCATCATCGATGACATCCAAAACATCATCGGCAAGCGCGCGAGCGTGGACTACTTTTTCCAGCTCATGGACGAGTTCATCCGCAACAACAAGAAGGTCGTCATCGCGGCAGACCGCGCCCCCAAGGACCTGAGCATGGACGAGCGTCTGACCAGCCGCTTCAACGCCGGCATGCTCTGCCTGGTCGCAGAGCCCAGCTACGAGATGAAATACAAGATCTTGCAGCGCTATTACGAGAACACCATCGTCGCCGCTCCCGAGGCAGGCGACGACTCGCTGCTGGCGGCCTATGGGGGCGACAGCGGGCACCTGACCGACGACCACTTTAAACACATGGCCGAGGTCTCGGGCACCAACATCCGCGAACTCGAGAGCTTTTGCGAGCGCTGCGCCGGCGAGGCGGGCGACCGCGAGCGCGAGGGCGGGGAGCTCACCTTTGACGATATCGACGCCATCGCCAGCCAGTACTTCGACACATCGGCCAAAAAGATCAACGTCCAGACGGTTCAGTCCGTCATCGAAGAGCAGTACGGCGTGACGCACGAGGAGCTCATCGGCCCGCGTCGCAACGCCAATATCGCCAAAGCACGCCATATTGCCATCTATCTGGCCATCGAGATGTGCGAGATGACGACCACGGCGGTGGGCGCCGAATTTGGCAACCGCAACCACTCGACCGTCAGCACGAGCTACAAAAAGGTCCAGAAGATGATCCAGGAAGACCGCACCGTCACCGAAGACCTCAAGTCGCTGCGCGATAAAATTACACTGCGCTCGTAGGGAAATAGAGACACCTGTTGAAAACTTGTCGAAACCACGGGCATAAGGTGTCTAAAACCCAACCCGCGGTGATGAAAAGTTTTGCGCAGGTTTTGAACGTGGAAAACCACCCCTGTTGCACACAGGTTGCTGTCGATTCTCTTTCTGGGTCTGACCTGCGTCTTTGGGAGTAATCAACAGTTTCGTCAGTGCTATTACTATTATTAAGATATTTATATCTATAGAAAGGTATTAAAAGATGAAGTTCACCGTCAGCCAGAGCTCGCTTACACAAGCCATCGGCGTCGTTATGAAGGGTGTCGCTTCGGCATCCACCCTCCCCATCCTGTCGGGCGTGCTCGTTAAGGCCCAAGACGGCATCTTGGAATTCCAGACCTCTAACTACACCATCTCGATCCGTCATCGCATCGCGGCGCATGTCGAAGAAGAGGGCGAGATGGTTATTCCCTGTAAGATGCTCTCCAATATCACCAAGACCCTCCCCGATGCCCCGGTCACCTTTGAGCTGTCCGAGCGCCAGGTGCTGATTGGTTGCGAGAAGAGCTCTTTCCGCCTGAACACGCTCGATGCCAATGACTTCCCCGAGTTTCCGGCCTATGCCATCGAGAGTGCCGTGGAGCTGCCGACCGATGTCTTGTCCGAAATGGTCGGCCGCGTGTGGCGCGTCACCTCGACCGACAAGGCTCGCCCCATCCTGGGCGGCGTGCACATGAAGGTCGAGAACAACACCGTACGCCTGGTAGCGACCGATTCCTTCCGCTTGGCCGTGTGCGATACGCAGGTCGAGACCTCGACCCTCGAGGGCTCCTTTGAGCTCAACGTTCCGGCTGACGCCTTTAACGACGCGCTGAACATCATGGCCAGCCAAGCGACCATCATGATCGGGGCTACCGACACCCAGGTCGTCTTCGAGGCCGGCAACACCACCTACGTGTCGCGTCGCATCGAGGGCGTGTACCCCAACTACAAGCAGCTCATCCCCGATTCGTGCGTGACGAGCGTCAAGATCGACGTCGCCGCCTTTAACGCCGCCCTCAAGCGCGTGGCCGTTATCGCGAGCGCCAACCCCGCCGTCAAGTTCGAGATCGATGTCGAGAACGGGCAGATGGGCCTGTCCTCCATTTCCAATGACCAGGACCTTGCGCAGGAGACGATCGATGTCGAGGCCGAGGGCGAGTCGGGTACCATCGCCTTCAACTACCACTACATCTTCGGCTGCCTCAACGCCCTGTCCAAGGAGAAGGAGATCACGCTGGAGCTCAAGAGCTACTCGCAGGCGGGCATCTTTAAGTCCTACGACAAGATCAACTACCTGTACCTGGTCATGCCGGTCCGCATCTAGCGCTGCGCCATGACCATGTTCGCCCGCGATCTTTCCGTCGCGCACTACCGCAGCTTCGATAGCTATCACCTTGCCCTGGACGAGGGCGTGACGATACTTGCGGGACCCAACGCGGCGGGAAAGACCAATCTCATAGAGGCGCTGCAGCTGCTGACGAGCGGCGCCTCGTTTAGGCATCCGACCGCAGCCGAGCTCGTCCATGATGGCGTGGGCTCGTGCAAGATCGAGCTGAGGCTCGAGGGCGACGGCCGCGTGCTTGATATGGGATTGAGCGCGGAGGACGGTAAGCGCTCGTTTAGCCGCAACGGCAAGAGATGCTCTGCCGCCGGTGTGCGCGGGGTTCTGCCGAGCGTGCTGTTTTGCCCCGACCATCTGGACATGGTTAAGCGAGGCGCCAGTGTGCGCCGAGCCGCCCTCGATGACTTTGGCATGCAGCTGAGCGCACGCTATGCCGATCTTGCGAGCACCTATGGGCGCTGCGTGACCCAGCGTAACGCCTTGCTCAAGGAGACCTGGTGCTGCCGCGAGATGCTCGGCGCGTGGAACGATTCGATTGCCCGCGCGGGCTCGGCCCTGCTCGTGCACCGGTTGGCCCTGCTCGACCGGCTGGCGGGCCATGTGCACACTGCCTACGGGCAAGTGGCGTCAGGTGAGACCGCCAACGTGACCTATGCGTCCACGCTGGGGGATTTGCCCCAGGTCGAGGATCGCGAAGAGCTGAAGGGCTGGGCGTACGAGCGCATGCTGGCCGCCCTTGACGAGCATGCCGACGAGGAAATTCGCCGCGGCGTGACGTTGGTGGGACCGCATCGCGACGAGATCGAGTTCACCGTGGCTGGTCGCTCCGCCCGTTCATTTGCCAGCCAAGGACAGCAGCGCACGCTGGTGCTGTCCTGGAAGGTGGCCGAGGTTGCCGTGGCTCGCGATGTCCTGGGCACCGCCCCACTGCTGCTTTTGGACGACGTGATGAGCGAGCTCGACGGCGAGCGTCGCGGTGCTTTCCTGCGGCTGATCGGCGATGATATCCAGACGGTCATAACTACGACCAACCTGGGGTACTTTACCGATGACCTGCTTGATCGAGCCAAGGTGGTGAGCATGGGTGAGACGTGCTAATTACGAGCGCGAGAGCGAGACAGTCGCCTTCAGCGGGTTTTTGAACGCAGAGCGCCAGCGCATCCTGGCGGCTGCAACGCCTAAGCGCCGTGCGCAGATGGAGGCCGCCGAGGAGTCGCGCGCGGTCTATCGCGCGTGGAATGCCGTGTGTTCGGGCACGCGCGAGGGACGCCATGTGACGGGCCTGCGCTATCTGCCCGAGTCTAATGAGCTGCTGGTATATCTCGATTCGCCCTCATGGACGCAGGAGATGACGCTGCTGCGCGAGATCATCCGCGCGCGCATGGAGCGCGCCGGGGCCCATGTGGACGGCCTGGTGTTTAAGACGACGGCTCCGGGGCATACGCCTCCCGCTGCCAAGGAGCGCCTGCGCCCGGCGATGCCCGAGCGCCCGCCGGCCCCGCACGCCGACCTGAGTGCGTCCGAGCGTGAGGAAATTGAGCGCCAAGTGGCACCCATCGAAGACCAAAAACTGCGCGAGGCCCTCGAGAACGCCATGAGGGCCAGTGCCGAGTGGGCCAAGGGCGCACAAAGCAAAAAAGAGCCTTAAATCGCATCTGGTGGCCTTGTAGAGCCAAATACCCTCGTCCCCGAGGGTATTTTTTTACGATAAACTAGTAAGGCTGTACACATTTTCTTGACTGAAGGAGGACGTGTGGCAAACGAAAACGATTACGATGGCGGCGAGATTAAGATCCTCGAAGGTCTCGAGGCCGTTCGTAAGCGCCCGGGCATGTACATCGGCTCGACGAGCGCCAGCGGTCTGCATCACCTGGTGTGGGAGATCGTTGATAACTCCGTCGACGAGGCCATGGCCGGTTTCTGCACCGAGATTCAGGTGACGGTCCACGCCGACAACTCCATCACGGTCGTCGACAACGGGCGCGGCATCCCCGTCGACGAGCACCCTGTTAAAAAGATCCCGACGCTCGAAGTCGTCATGACGATCCTGCACGCCGGTGGTAAGTTCGATAACTCGGCCTACAAGGTCTCGGGCGGCCTGCACGGCGTGGGTATCTCCGTCGTCAACGCGCTGTCCAAGCGTGTGGTCGTTCAGGTGTGCCGCGACGGCAGCATCTACGAGATGGAGTTCTCGCGCGGCAAGACTGTCAAGAAGATGGAGGTCGTGGGCACTTCGGAGACGACGGGTACCACCGTCTCTTTCTGGCCCGACGACGAGATCTTCGAGACCTGCATCTACGATTTCGATACGCTGCACAACCGCCTGCAGGAGACGGCGTTCCTCAATAAGAACCTCAAGATCGTGCTGACCGACGAGCGCGAGGCGACCCCCCACGTGGAGGAGTTCTGCTATGCCGGCGGCATCATCGACTTCGTTAAGTTCCTCAACGACGGCAAGGACGTTCCCGAGGCCTTTAAGGAGCCTATCTACATCGAAGGCAAATCGGATCCGGATGCGCCTGTGACCAAGATGGGCGAGGTCGAGGTATCCCTGCAGTGGAATAGCGGCTACGGCGAGAACGTCATGTCGTTTGCCAACGACATCTACACCCCCGAGGGCGGTATGCACCTCGAAGGTTTCCGCACCGCGCTCACCCGCGTGATTAACGACTACGCCCGCAAGCAGAACCTGCTCAAGGAGAAGGATGCCAACCTGACCGGCGACGATGTGCGCGAGGGTCTTTCGGCCGTTATCTCGGTCAAGCTGCCCGATCCTCAGTTTGAGGGCCAGACCAAGGCCAAGCTCGGCAGCTCCTACATGCGTGCGCTGACGCTCAAGATCGTGACCGACGGTCTGGCCGATTATCTTGAGGAGCACCCCAAGCCCGCCCGCGAGATCGTCAAGAAGGCCCAGCAGGCCTGCAAAGCACGCAATGCCGCCCGCAAGGCGCGCGAGGCGACCCGCCGCAAGAGCCTGCTCGAGACGGCGTCGCTGCCCGGCAAGCTCGCTGACTGCTCGGTGCGCGATGCCGAGCTGACCGAGCTCTTCATCGTAGAGGGTGACTCGGCAGGCGGTTCGGCCAAGGACGGCCGTCGCCGAGACATCCAGGCGATTCTGCCCCTGCGCGGCAAGATTCTGAACGTCGAACGCGTTGGTGACCATCGCGCGTTCTCGAGCGACACCATCCAGTCGCTGATTACCGCGATCGGCTGCGGTGTCACGACGAGTGCCGGCGACGGCGGCGACTTCGATATCACCAAGGCGCGCTACCACAAGATCATCATCATGACCGATGCAGACGTCGACGGTGCGCATATCCGCATCCTGCTGCTGACGTTCTTCTACAAGTACATGCGTCCGCTGATCGATGCCGGCTATGTCTATGTTGCCTGCCCGCCCATCTTTGGCATTAAGGTGCGCAACAAGATCCACTACGTGTATCCCAACGGCCGCCAGCCCGAAGACGAGATCCTGCGCGACACCATCCAGAGTCTGGGCCTGAACCCCGACGACAACGACGAGGACGGCAAGGCCAAGGACGGCAAGATCACCAAGAAGCGCAAGGGCTATACCGTCCAGCGCTACAAGGGTCTGGGCGAGATGGACCCCAAGCAGCTTGCCTCGACGACGATGGACCCCAAGACCCGCATCCTGCAGCGCGTGTCGATCGAGGACGCCGTGGTGGCGGACCGCGCCGTGCGTGAGCTGATGGGTTCCGAGGTCGGCTATCGCCGCGAGTACATCGAGAAGCATGCGCACGACGCGCGCTTCTTAGACGCCTAACCTGTTCGGCTTTCCCAGCCACCGCACCTTCGCCCTCAATCGTCGGTCGCGTACCCAAGTACGCTTCCCTCCTCTTTCGAGCGAATCTGCGGCACCTGGAAAAGCCGTCTCCGTGGCAGGGAACTAATGGACCACGCAAACCATGAGGAGGTAACGTGGCAGACGATATCAACAATAACGAGGGTATGGGCGAGGCCGGCGATGCCGGCATGCCCGACGATCTGAAGCGCCTGCTTGCCCGTGCTGAGCAGGGCGAGGACGGCGATCCTGACGCCTATAACCCCGATGCCGATGATGACGAGGAAGAGGACGACGACGGTGAGCTCGAGGAGAGCTTTGGCGAAGTCGATCGTGGCGCCTCGGCCGGCGAGGATATAAACGGCGGCCAGCTCCAGATTTCGGAGTTTGGCCGCGAGATGAAGCAGTCATTCATCGAGTATTCGATGTCGGTTATCACGGCGCGCGCCCTGCCGGACGTGCGCGACGGCTTAAAGCCGGTGCACCGCCGCATCCTGTACGCGATGAACGAGAGCGGCATCTACCCCAACCGTCCGCACAAGAAGTCCGCTTGGACGGTCGGCGAAGTTATCGGTAAGTACCATCCGCACGGTGACTCCGCGGTCTACGAGGCCATGGTTCGCCTGGCGCAGTGGTTCTCCATGCGCACGCCGCTCATCGACGGCCACGGCAACTTCGGCAACATCGACGGCGACGGCGCGGCGGCCATGCGTTACACCGAGAGCCGCCTGGCAAAGCCCGCCATGGAGCTGCTGCGTGACCTGCAGAAGGATACCGTCGACTGGCAGCCCAACTACGACGAATCACTCGCCGAGCCCGTGGCACTGCCTGCGCGCTTCCCCAACCTGCTGGTCAACGGCAGCCAGGGCATCGCCGTCGGCATGGCCACCAATATCGCCCCGCATAACCTCACCGAGGCGATCGAGGCAACCTGCTACCTGATCGATAATCCCGACGCTACTGTCGACGAGCTCATGCAGATCATGCCCGGTCCGGACTTCCCCACCGGCGCCATCATCATGGGCAGCGCCGGCATTAAGCAGAGCTACGAGACCGGCCGCGGCTCCATTACCGTGCGCGCCAAGGCCCACGTGGAATCCACCAAGACCGGCCGCAACCGCCTGGTCTTTACCGAGATTCCCTACATGGTCAACAAGGGCACCCTGCAGGAGAAGATCGCCCAGCTCGTCAACGACAAGCGCATCGAGGGCATCTCGGACATGCGCGATGAGTCCAACCAGAAGGGCATCCGTCTGGTCATCGAGCTCAAGAAGGGCGTCATTCCGCAGGTCGTGCTCAACAACCTGTATAAGTACACCTCGCTGCAGACGACCTTCGGCGCCAACAACCTGGCGCTCGTCAACGGCGTTCCCAAATGCCTGAGCCTGCGCGAGATGCTGCAGCACTACATCGATCACCAGGTCGACGTCGTCACCCGCCGCACCCGCTTCGACCTTAAGAAGGCCCAGGCCCGCGCGCATATCCTCGAGGGCTACCTGATGGCTCTCGACCATATTGACGAGGTCATCAGCATCATCCGTTCCTCGCAGACCGATTCCGAGGCCAGCAGCCGCCTGATCGAGCGCTTTGGCTTTACGCCCGAGCAGACCACGGCCATCCTCGAGATGAAGCTGCGCCGCCTGACCGGCCTGGAGCGCGACAAGATCCAAGAAGAGTTGGACGGCCTGCGCCGTGCCATCGCCTACTACGAGGACCTGCTGGCGCACGAGGAGAAGATCCTGGGCGTCATCAAGGAAGAGATGCGCGAGATCTCCAAGAAGTTTGGCGATAAGCGCCGCACCGAGATCAGCCAGGTCGAGAAGGACCTGGACGTCGAGGACCTCATTGCCGACGAGGACATGGTCGTGACCATCACCCACACCGGCTATGTCAAGCGCATCCCGGTGGCCGCCTACCGCGCCCAGAAACGCGGCGGCAAGGGCGTGTCGGGCGTCAACCTCAAAGAGGACGATGTCATCGACGAAATGTTCATCGCGTCCACGCACGAGTACGTGCTGTTCTTCTCGAGCAAGGGCAAGGTCTATCGCCTGAAGGTGCACGAGCTGCCGGTGGGTACGCGCCAGGCGCGCGGTACCGCGATCGTCAACCTGCTGCCCTTCGAGGAGGGCGAGAAGATCGCGAGCGTCATCAGCTGCCGCGAGTTCCCTGCCGACGAGTATCTGATGTTTGCCACCAAGAGCGGCATGGTCAAGAAGACCGTGATGAGCGCATATGACCGCAGCCGTCGCGACGGCCTGATCGCTATCAACCTGCGTGACGACGACGCGCTGCTGAACGTGCGCCGCGTGCGCGAGGGCGACAAGATTATCCTGGCCACCACCGCGGGCAAGGCGATCATGTTCTCCGAGGAGCAGGTGCGCGCCACCGGCCGCGATACCAGCGGCGTTCGCGGTATCGGTATGAAGGACGGCGTGAGCGTTCTGGGCATGGAAGTCACTAACGGCAACGGCGATCTATTCGTCATCACCGAGCGTGGCTACGGCAAGCGCACGCCGGTCGCGGACTACCCGGAGCAGAACCGCGGCGGCCAGGGTGTCTACACCATCCAAATGACCGAGCGTAAGGGTAACCTCGCGGCCATGAAGACGGTGGGCCCGCAGCACGAGCTGTTCATCGTGACGGAGGGCGCGACGGTCATTCGCGTCAAGACCGACGAGATCAGCCAGACTGGCCGCGCTACCCAGGGCGTCAAGATGATGACCGTCGACGACAACGACCGCATCTGCGCCGTAGCCCGCATGACGGCCGCCAAGGAGAAGCCCGAAGGCGAAGCCACAGAAGACGGCTCTGCCCCCGAAGAAACCCCTGTCGATCTAGGCGACGGCAACGACATGCCAGAGGATCTCCTAGACGAGTAAGAGGAACTAGCTGGTAGATAATATCAGACCCCATATATCGGCGGTCGGCGCACTGCGCGCCGACCGCTTTTTTGACAATCTTGAACCTCGCGTCGGCCCCGGCTGCCCGGCGGCATGCGAAGTCGATCGCGAGTTCCGCACGAGCCGGAGAGCACTTAATGTGCTCTCCGTGCGAGCAGGACTGTCCGAGCAGGCGACTTCGCATGCCGCCGGGCAGCCGGGGCCGACACCCCTCAAAGATTTTCAAAAAAGTTGTTGACGCGCGCGTAACGACTCGTCTAATATATCCCTTGCGCGATGGACCTGTAGCTCAGTTGGTTAGAGCGTCCGGCTGATAACCGGGAGGTCACAAGTTCGAATCTTGTCAGGTCCACCACTTTCTTTCGCAATAAACACCCCAGCGAGAGCCGAGTCGCCGCTGGGGTGTTTATTACTGTCTCCGTGGGGGTTTAGCTCAGCTGGGAGAGCGCGGGCTTTGCAAGCCTGAGGTCAGGGGTTCGATCCCCCTAACCTCCACCATGATGGACCTGTAGCTCAGTTGGTTAGAGCGTCCGGCTGATAACCGGGAGGTCACAAGTTCGAATCTTGTCAGGTCCACCATCAAAACTGTGAAGAGCCCTGGGGCGTTGAACTGCACCCCAAAACTTGGACGGCTTAAATAAGAACTACGCCGCAAGGGACTGTCTCCGGAACTCCTCCGGGGTCAGTCCCTTCAGTTTAACCTGGCGCCTCCTCGTGTTCCAATGGACCACGAAGTCGTCGAGG
>DBFSAO010000127.1:0-6036 GCA_048500675.1 Collinsella sp. | reverse complement strand
CCGGCAGCGGCAACGGCCGAGGCGCATATCCGCGTGCGCGACGCACGGGCATGACGGTGCCGTCGACCACACGTACCACGGAGTCGTCGTAGCGCGAGAGAATCGCGCGGTCGTTGCCGAGCAGCGCATCGGCGATGCCGGGGGCAACGAGGTGTTCCCAAGCAAGGCCGTCATCAGTTTCGATAGGTTCCTCGCTCAGGTTTCCGCTGGTCATGACTAGCGCGTGCATGTCATGCGACGCGGCAGCTGCAAGCAGCAGATGCTGAAGCGGTGTATAGGGGAGCATGACGCCGAGCTCGGGTAGATCGTGCGCGACGGATGGCGCGAGTGTAAGGGCGTCGGGGGAATCTCCCTCGCCAACAGTATGCCGGCGCAACAGCACGATGGGGCGGATGCTACCGGTTAGCAAGCCGCGCTCGGCATCATCGACATGGCACAGGCGTTCAGTATCGGCAAGGCTGCGCACCATAACGGCAAGCGGCTTGTTGCTGCGGCGCTTGCGACGGCGCAGCTCGACCACCGCCTGCTCATTGGCGGCGTTGCAGGCCAGATGGAATCCGCCCAGGCCCTTGATGGCGACAATACCGCCGCTGGCCAGCAGCTCGACACAGCGGTCAATAATGACATCGCTGGTTTCGCGCGTGTTGCCGACGGCTGGCGTCGCCCCCGAGCCCTCGAGCTCCATGTCGCCCGCCACCTCGCGCCAAGTAATATGTGGCCCGCAGTCAAAGCAGGCATCGGGCTGCGCATGAAAGCGCCGGTCAAGCGGGTCGCCATACTCTGCGGCGCACTCGGGGCACATGGGAAAGCAATCCATCGACGTGGCCGCTCGATCATAAGGCAGCGACCGGATGATGGTAAAGCGCGGCCCGCAGTTGGTGCAGTTGATAAAGGGGTAGTGATAGCGCCGGTCGGCGGGGTCGAACAGTTCGCGCAGGCAGTCGTCACAGGTGGCGATATCGGGGGAGATGAGCGTCGTGTGCGCGGTCTGATCCTGCGACGCTACGATACGAAAGGCCTGCTCATCGTCAGCATCCCAAACGTCGGGCTCCAGGTCTGCAACAGCGACATGCTCAACGCGGGCCGCGGCAGGCGCGTGCTCCGACAGCGCGGCGACAAAGCCGTCGAGCGCCTCGACCGAAGCATGCGCCTCGATGTGCACGCCATCGCCCGCGTTGAGCACCCAGCCGCAAATGCCATGCGCCATAGCCTCGCGATACACAAATGGCCGCATGCCAACGCCCTGCACAATGCCCGTCACATGAATATGCACATGCCGCATGCGACCCTCCTTCATTGAAGTATGTGCTGTTAGAGCCCCAGGCTTTGCTTGGTGGCGGCGCAGGTGAGCTCGCCGTGCTTAACGCCGCGCAGCCCCAGCAACCGGTCCGCCAGCTCGTAGACGCGTTTGCCGCGACCCTTGAGCGCCAGAATCTCCAGGCAGTTGTGGTGGTCCAGATGCACGTGCATGGTCGAGACAATCTCGTCGGTGTAGTCGTGCTGCACCTCGTCCAAACGACGCGTCAGATCGCCGGTATGGTGGTCATAGATCATGGTGAGCGAACCGATGACCTGCTCGTCGGGCGTGCGCATCTGCTCCTTGGCGATCGAGGCGCGAATCAGATCGCGTACGGCCTCGGAGCGGTTGGCCACGTCACCGCGGCGCGCGATCTGCTCGTCAAAACGGCGCAGCAGGTCGTCGGGCGCGGTAACCGAAAAGCGGACCAGCTCGGAGCTAGAGCCGCCGCAGCGATAGCTCGCATCGTCGCCCGCACTGTGATCGTGCGCGTGCTCGTGTTCGGCCACGTTACACCAGTTTCACAGAGCCGACGGAGTTGTGATCGGCCTCGATGGCTTCCTCGTAGCCCTCGAGCGCGTCATGCGCCTCGTGGAGCGCGGCCATGGCGGCCTCGAGCTTGGCGCCGATGCGCTCCATGTCAAAATTCTCGGTCGCATGCAGCAGCTGATGGCTCCACTCGTGAGCGAGCTCGATGGTGTCGTCGACCTGCTTGACGCTCATGGCAAGCTGGCTCATGTTCATTCCAACATCATGCATGGGAAATCTCCTTTTGTATGGGGCAGTTCAGTGGTTCAGATTTTACTACGCCCGCTCTGCGTGCAGCTGCATAAGAAAACGGGTACGAGTCTGTGCGACCCGCACCCGTTCACTGGGGGCTGTTTGTGACTACCATACTATCCGTGGTTGGACTCGGTGCATCTAGAAGTCCGGCGAGCGGTGCAAAAGCGCTCATAGACGGCGGGTAAGTAACAAGCGTATTACAGATGCTTCTCCAGCAGCGCCTGCAGCCTCGCCTTGGGCAGAGCGCCGACCGAGCGGTCAATTTCCTCGCCGTTCTTAAAGACAATCAGCGTGGGGATGCTCATGACGCCATATTTCATGGCCAGGTCCTGGTTGTCGTCGACGTTGCACTTGGCAACGGCAAGTTTGCCAGCCAGCTCGTCTGCCACCTCGTCAACGATGGGCGAGAGCGATCGGCAGGGCCCGCACCAGGGCGCCCAAAAATCGACTAGCACGGGCAGGCCGTCGTTAACGATGGAATCGAAGTTCTCGGGGGTAATCTGCTTAATGTCAGCCATGGTGACCTCCATAATGCGACGCGGCTCAGCCGCGTAAAACTCAGTACGACCGTGCTTATACCCAGTGGCCCGCAAAGCAACCACTCGCGGGCAGCTCTTTTATATAATGGTGGGCACGCAAACGATTGGAGAGCGCATGCCCACGTCACAAAGCCAGAAAAAAGAAGCCATCGCCCAGGCGGCCGAGCAGGAGCTCGCATCGCTTGCGGGTCGTGGCGTGCGCATCGCAGGCAACGCGTGCTCGCCGATTGTGCTGGTAAAAGGCGATTTGGATGAGGCCGAGCGCTCGGGCGGCGAGCTTGCCGCAGGCGCGGATGGCGCGGCGCTGCGTAAGGCGCTCGGGGCCATCGGTTATGCGCCCGAGGATTTTTGCGTGCTGGCAAGCGTCGCCGGTGCGGGCGACGGAACGGTGGCGGTGGGCCATGCCCTGCCGTGCGAGCTGTTCCGCGAGGCGCTCGAGGCGCTGGACCCCGAGGCGGTGCTGTTGCTGGATGATCGTGCGGCCGATACCATGCGCGAGACCTATGCCGATATGCTCGTGGCGATCGACGACTTCGACACCGCCATGCTCAAGCCCGGCCTGGTCGCCCATGTGCAAGGGCGCCGCGTGCTCGCGCTCGACGGCTTTGAGGCGGCGCTCACCGACAAGGCCGCCAAGCAGCGCATGTGGGCCTACATTAAACAGCTGACTCCGGCCGCCGCGCCGCTGTAGCGGACCGGCGCTGGCAAGGTGGCCCCGGCGGGCCGAGCATGCCGGCAGCTTGTCGCGTCCCTACATCACGGCACGCAGCTCAAATCGGTCGCCGTGAATGCGGAACTGGCAGTTGCCGTTCATGCGCTCGACGGCGAGCTTAATGCTCTTGGTGCCAAAGCCGTGGCCGGCGTGCTGGGCCACGGGCATGCCGTCAACCATACGCGGCGGGCGGTCAAACGTGTTAGAGACCAAAAGCAGCAGCTGCCCGTCTTCGTAGCGCAGGTCCAGATCGACGAATCGTTTGCCCTGGGGAGCGGCGCTCGCGGCGACGATGGCGTTGTCCAGGGCATTCGAGAGCACGCTAAACAGGTCGACATCGGCCACATGGACGTTCTCTGGCACGGCGGCGCGCAGGTCGGCGGTGATACCGTCTCGGTTGATATCGGAGCTAAATGACGAAAGCACGATGTTGACCGTTTCGTTGGCACAGTAGCGGCGCACGGCGGTGCGGTCGTTTGTCTCACAGAGTTCGTTGATGCGCCCGAGCGCCTCGTCGACGTGACCCTCTTCGATTAAAACCGCAAGGCCGCGCAGGAAGTGCCGCATGTCATGGCGCAGAACCGAAAGCTCGCGTCCAGATTGACGCCAGGCTTCGAGCTCTTTGATAGCTGCGCTATCGCGGGTCTCGAGCATCCAACGCTCGCGCTCGGCGGCCTCTTTAGCCTCGTATTCGCGCAGATACACAGCAAGAAACATAAGGTAGAAAGCGCAAAGCGCAAACGCCAAAAACTCAACGGTCACAACCGAGCCCGAGTGGAACAACGTGGTGTAGACGTTGGTGGCGTAGTCAAAGATGTAATAGACGAGCGGCAGGATGAGCAGAATCTCGAGCTCGGTAGGGCTTTTGACTGCCAAGCGCGGACCGATGTCGCCGGCCCAGTGCAGCAGGAGCGCAAAGACGGCGACCGTGGTGATAATGCGTGTCGCGTAGTACGCGATTTGCGAGCCGCAGGCGGCGAGCGCGGCGATGCCCATCCAGTTGCTAAATTGGCAGCTCAGGTATGCGCTGGTGACGCCGAGCATAACGAGCAAAGGGCTCAGCCGATAGCGCGCGCACAGATAGATGACGAGCGGCAGATGCACGACGAGCGGATACACCTGTCGAGCGAAAAGTTCGCCGCCAAAGACATTGGCGAGCGCAAAGGCGGTACCGGTGAGCACGTCAACCGCGATCAGCTCAAGCGCATGACGGCGGTTGATCTCGACCCCGCACAGCGCTGCCGAGGCGAAAACGCCAAAGAGCAGGGTCGTTGCGTGGTGGATTGCCCAAAGCAGCATTTCGGCCGTGGGGAGCATCAGTGCCTCCCGCCCTCAAAGCGCGCCGCAAAGTAGGCATCTTGGAACCCCTGCTTGCAACTGCGTGCCAACGGGATACAGGCGCCCGATCTCATGAAGATCTCCGTGCGGTCAAAGTGATCGATGTTGCGCAGGTTGACCTGGTAGCTGCGATGGCATTTAAAGAAGACCGCGTTTTGCGCCAAGCGGTCCTCGACGCTGCGGAACGATTCGAGCGCCTCGATATCGCGTCCGTCGCGCAGGTGGAAAACCACGTGCTTGTTGCGTGCCTCGGCATATTCGATGTCGGACAGGCGCAGGGCATGGTAACCAAAGGACGTTTTGATGACGAACTCGTCGGTCGCCGACGGGCGCATGCTCGAAAGCTCGTCGAGCAGCTGCGCCAGGCGTTCGTATGCCACGGGCTTGAGCAGGTAGTCGAAGGCGCGGACTTCGTAGGACTCCAGCGCAAACTCGGGCGACGAGGTGAGGAACACCAGGCGCACGGCGGTATCGGACTGGCGCAGCTCGCGCGCGGTGTCCATGCCGTTGACGAGCGGCATGATCATGTCGAGCAGGATGATGTCGGCGCGCGACGCGGCATGGCGCGCCAGCAGGTCCTCGCCGCGCGTAACGAGCTCAACATCGACCGCCGTGCCCTTCTCGGTCGACCAACGGTCGATCATCCGGTGCAGTCTATCTAGAAAAGCGACGTCATCGTCGCAGGCAATAATCTTGAGCATTCGGGCCCCCTTAGTAGTTCGATTTTGCCACATTGGGCGCGTGCCGCTCGCGGGGGAGCGCCCGTTCGTGCCTCATGGTGCGCAACTCGCGCCGAGCGGTATTGCGGTGGCGAAAGATGCCTCCTGCGCTATCGAGAGCTCGGCTATCCTCAGCTTGCCAGTTCGAAAATGGACCTGCCGCATGATTGAATCTTTATTTCAACTTTACACCTAGGTTTACAGCTGTCTTGTCAGCTGTAAACCTAGGTGTCATACTAAAGCCCCAAGATTCGCCAAAAGAGAGGGGCCTTGATGGCACAGAGCGCGAACATGGATGCATCGGAGCTTGCACGCGACATTGCGGCCGGCCTGGCATCGGCAACGACGGCAACGGAGCGCGCGGCATTGGTGCCCGCAGAGCTCGTCGAGGCCATTCAGCAACTTAAAACCCAACGCGACGCGGTGATCCTGGCACACTATTACGTGGCACCCGAGGTCCAGGCTGTGGCCGATTACGTCGGCGACAGCTTCTACCTGGCTAAGCTCGCCAAGAGCCTGCCGCAGCAGACCATCGTGCTGTGCGGCGTGGAGTTTATGGGCGAGAGCGCCAAGCTGCTCAACCCCACCAAGACCGTGCTGCTGCCCGAGCCGGGCGCGGACTGCCCCATGGCTCATATGGTCAAGCGC
>DBFSAO010000126.1:0-2944 GCA_048500675.1 Collinsella sp. | reverse complement strand
CTCCTGCAGGTAGTTCATCCAGCGGGTATCGATGACGCGCAGCATGACCTGGGTGTTGAGCTCGCGCATCAGGTCCTCGCCCAAGCGCTCGGCCTTCATGTTGTAGCACTTCTCTACGTAAGCCAGGACATCGGCAGCCAGGGCCTCATAATCCTCGTCGGGGAACTTCGGCGTATCGATGTGGCCGGTGAGCTCCACAACCCACTTGCGCAGGCCCTCCAAGTCGCGCTCGCCATCGTGACTGTCCTTGGTGCAGAACTCCTGCACGCAGCGGTACACGGTGTCGTGCATGACCTCGGTGATGTGGTCGGTCAGGTCCTTGCCGTCTAGAATCTTATTGCGCTCGGCGTAGATGACCTGGCGCTGCTTGTTCATGACGTCGTCGTACTCAAGGACGCTCTTGCGCATGGAAAAGTTGATGCTCTCGACCTTGTGCTGGGCGCTCTCGACAGCCTTGGAGATGATCTTGTGCTGGATGGGCATGTCATCGCCCATGTCGGCCGTGACCATCATCTTGGAGACGCGGTCCATCTTGTCGCCACCGAACAAGCGCATGAGGTCGTCCTCGAGCGACAGGTAGAACTGGGTCTCGCCCGGATCGCCCTGACGGCCGGAGCGGCCGCGCAGCTGGTTGTCGATACGACGGGACTCGTGGCGCTCGGTGCCGATAACGGTCAGGCCGCCGGCGGCAAGCACGCGCTCGCGCTCGGCCTTGCAAGTCTCCTTGGCCTCGGCGTTAAACTGCTCGAGCTGCTCGGGCGTCACGTCCTCCATGGTCAGGCCCTCGTACTCCATGCGCTCGCGCACCAGCTCGTCGGGGTTGCCGCCCAGCAGGATGTCGGTACCACGACCGGCCATGTTGGTGGCGATGGTCACGGCACCGTAGCGTCCTGCCTGGGCCACGATGTGGGCCTCGCGTTCATGGTGCTTGGCGTTGAGGACCTCGTGTGCGATGCCGCGTTTGGTAAGGGCGGCGGACAGCTTCTCGGAGCTCTCGATGGAGACGGTGCCCACCAGGACCGGCTGGCCCTTGGCGTGACGCTGCTCGACGTCGTCGGCGACGGCATTGTACTTGGCCTGAATGGTGCGGTACACCAGGTCCTCGTGGTCCACGCGCTGCACGGGCTTGTTGGAGGGGATGACCTCGACGGGCAGCTTGTAGATCTCGCGGAACTCGGCATCCTCGGTAAGTGCCGTGCCGGTCATGCCGGAGAGCTTGTCATACAGACGGAAGTAGTTCTGCAGGGTGATGGTGGCCAGCGTCTGGTTCTCCTCGCGCACGAGCACGCCCTCTTTGGCCTCGATGGCCTGGTGCAAGCCCTCGGAATAACGGCGGCCTTCCATAATGCGGCCGGTGAACTCGTCGACGATCTTGACCTCGCCGTTGGTGACCACGTACTGCTTATCGCGATGGAACATGTACTGGGCCTTCAGCGCCTGCTGCAGGTGGTTGACCAGCTGGCCGGAGAGATCGGCATAGATGTCATCGATACCCAGACGGCGCTCGATCTTCTTAAGACCGCGCTCGGTGGCGGCGATGGTGTGCTTGGCCTCGTCCATGACATAGTCGCCCGTGGGCTCGACGTCCTCGGTGGCGGTGAGCATGTCGTGCGACACGTCCTCGCCGCGCTCAAGGCCACGCACGGCACGCGCGAAGTCCTTGTAAGTACTGGCGGACTTGGTGCCAGCGCCCGAGATGATCAGCGGCGTCCTGGCCTCATCGATCAGGATGGAGTCGACCTCGTCGACGATGGCGTAGTTGTGGCCGCGCTGTACGCGCTGCTCGGGACGGGTGACCATGTTGTCGCGCAGGTAGTCGAAACCGAACTCGGAGTTGGTGCCGTAGGTGACGTCTGCCTGGTAGGCCGGACGCTTGAGCTCGAGCGGCATGTTGTTCTGGAGCAGACCGACGGTCATGCCCAGGTACTTATAGATGCGGCCCATCCACTCGGAGTCGCGCTTGGCAAGGTAATCATTGACAGTAACGACGTGCACGCCCTTGCCGGCGATAGCGTTGAGGTAGCCGGCCAAGGTGGAGACGAGCGTTTTGCCCTCGCCGGTCTTCATCTCGGCAATATGACCCTCATGAAGCGCCATGGCGCCGATGAGCTGTACGTCAAAGTGACGCATGCCCGTGATGCGCTTGGAAGCCTCGCGTACGGTGGCAAAGGCCTCGGGAAGCATGTCGTCGAGCGACTCGCCGTTGGCGTAACGCTCGCGGAACTTATCGGTCTGGGCGCGGAGTTCCTCCTCGGTCATCTTCTCAAACTGGGGCTCAAGACCGTTGATCTGGTCGACGATCTTGTAGTAGCGCTTAAGGTCCTTATCGGATCCAAAGGACAGCAGCTTTGACATGAATCCCATGTGGTTTTCCTTTTTGGCCATCGCCCACGCCGTGCAGCTGCGGGCGAGTTAAACACAGATGATTGTACTTTAGCCAAACAAGGCGCGGCCTATACGGTCGACCTCGACCGCCACGTAATAACTACGACCAACCTGCCACAATGGGACAGGTTTATTTTGGCAGGTTCTATCTGGGCAAACGCTTCCTCTCTGCCATTTGGTGCCATGGGGACAGGTTCGTTTGCACCAATAAAAGAAAAGGGCCGCGCACCCAAATGGATGCACGGCCCTCATGCCATGAATGCGAGTGATTCCGCGGCGAGCTATTTACTCAGCAGCCTCGGTGGTCTCGGCCTCGGCAGCGGCCTCCTCGACGGGAGCCTCGGCGGCCTGCTTGGCAGCCTCCTCGGCAAACTTAGCAGCACGCTTAGCCTTCTCGGCAGCCTTAGCCTCAGCGGCAGCCTTGCGAGCGGCCTCGGCCTCAGCAGCCTTGGCGGCCTTGGCAGCCTTGGCCTCCTCGGCCTTCTTGAGCTGGGCGGCAGCGGCGCCACCGAACTTGTCGGCGAAGCGCTGGACGCGTCCACCGGTGTCGACGAACTTC
>DBFSAO010000125.1:0-10526 GCA_048500675.1 Collinsella sp. | reverse complement strand
AGTGTCGAGGGCTATTGTCCCACTCTTGGCGACGGGACGGGACGGCAGGCGATTATTGAGTAGCCATAGCGGAATGAGCAGGAGCGCCTACTGGGTATCCACGTAAAGGTCGAACCCGCCCTGCGGTGTGGTGTCGACCATGTCGGGCGCCTGTGAGTTAAAGCTCACGGGGACCATGCGCTTTGAGGCGCGGAAGCGCGTGCCGTCGGTGGCGACGGGCGGTTCATCGACCGTGAGCTCGTAGTCGCCAGGCTTGAGCTCGATGCCGTCACCAGCGGAATTGACGTATTGATACTCGTCAATCGTCTGCCCTTTGAGCGTGCGCCCCACGATGCGGATGAGCATTTGGCTGTCGCCGCGCGCGGTGTCCCACGTCGCGCCGTCCTTGACCTCGACCGACACATGTACCGAGCGCGTACGACCGAGCGATTGCTCGACAGACATCTCGACCTTGGCGGCGTCTTGTCGCTGTTGTTCGACATGGCTCCAGACGTTTCCAATTACCGAGCATGCGATAACGCCGGCCATAAAGGCAATAAGGATGGGGCCGAGCGGCGAGCGACGTCCTGCATCTTCCTCGCGAGACAGATTGGGGCGACGTGTGGGTGCGGGCGCCTGAGCGCCCTGCGAGGGCACGTCGAGAATGCTGAAGGATGCCGTGCTGTCGGGGTCGATAGTGTGGCGCGGCTGCGGGGTCTTTGCCGGCGAGATCGACATGTCGGCTGGCTCGCCGAGCGTGGCCGTAGCGTCGGCCTTGGCCTCGTCTGCCTCGGCCTGGGCCCAGGCTTGTTCGAAGGTCAGGGGCTCGACGGGGTCGGAGGCAGCGTCCGAGTCGGCGGCGACGTCGTTGCCGGTCTCGTCCTCGTCGCTCGACACGTCACGCGGCGTGGGCTCGTCCCACTCCTCGTCCGGAGCCTCACCCTCGCTATACCACCATTCAAAGTTATCGATATCCATACGGGGCGCCCCTTAGGCCTCGCAAATAAACACTCGCTAGCCTTATACCCTCAGATGGCGCGGAAGCTCACCCGCGCCGGACACGAAAACCGTCACAACATTCGACGCTTTTCTTCGATTTCGAGATTTTCGCCGAATGTTGTGACGGTTTAAGCGACTGGCCGGCAGCGCAATGTGACAAAGGGACTGTCCCTTTGTCACATTCTGTTAGAGTTGCAGGGATTGAATCCCGCTTATTCATGCGCCATTGGAGTGACAACCTTGACCGCCGCAACCACGCCTAAAAGTAAGTCAACCGCCGCCGCGCTCTCCCCCGCGCGCACCAAGCTCTGCCTGGCACTGCTCGTGCTGTTGGGGTTCTCGCTCGGCTGCTCCGAGTTCGTGGTCATCGGCATCGAAAGTGACTTGGCGACGGAACTCGGCATATCACTTGCCACCGCAGGCCAGCTCATCAGCGTTTTCGCACTTGTCTACGCTATCGCGACGCCGGTGCTTGCGCTCAGCACGGGACGTTTTCGCCGCTACCAGCTGCTCGTGTGCTACAGCATCGTCTTTGTGCTCGGCAACCTGGTCATGGCGTTGGCGCCCAACTTCCAGGTGCTGTTTATCTCGCGCATCATCCTGGGCTCCGTCTCTGGCGCACTGCTCGCTGTGGGTGTGACGTACATCCCCGAGCTGCTGTCCCCGCAGCAAACTTCGTTTGCCATCTCGGTGGTATATGGTGCGTTTTCCGTGGCAATGGTCTTTGTCACTTCGATCGGCAAGTTTGTGGCCGACACACTCGATTGGCACGTGGCCATGTACGGCACGCTGGCCTTTGCCGTTCTGATCTGCGGAGCGCTCGTGATGTTTATGCCGCGCGCTGGGCAAACCGACGAACCTGCCACCTTTCGCGAGCAGGCGGGGCTGCTGCGCGAACCGAGCATCATCACCGGCATGCTCATCTTTTTGTTTGGCGTGGGCTCGGTCTATGTGTTCTACGGCTACGTGACGCCTTATCTTGAGCAGGTGCTGGGTATGGGCACGGTCGAAGCCAGTACCACGCTTATGGCCTACGGCGTATTCTGCCTGATCTCGAACATCCTGGGCGGATGGATCGATGCGCGCTTTGGCATGAAGGCGCTACTCGTGACGTTTGTGCTGCAGGCTGCGGCGTTACTCGGGCTGTTTGCCGTGGGCGGCACCATGCCGCTCGCGCTGGTCTTTGTCTTTAGCTTGGCGCTGCTCATGTACCTGTTCTCGGTGTCGTGCATCACGCACTTTATGGACGTGGCACGCAGCCGCCATCCCAAGTCGATGGTACTCGCAAGTTCGGTTGAGCCCATGGCGTTTAACGTCGGCATCTCTTTTGGCACCGCAGTGGGCGGCGCCGTGGTAAGCAGCATTGGCATTGCGTACGTGGGCGCAGTGGGCGCCGCGTTCTCGCTTGTGGCCTGGGCGCTCACGCTGGTGACGATCAAGCTGGCGCGCTGGGAGCGTCGCCGCCAATCAGCACAGCCCCGGATGCAGGCATAGGGGCGAACATAGCCCAAGGTAGCGAGCAACCGGTGAAAACCGCCCAATATGAGTATGTTTATCCGCCTGGAAGCTTCAGCAGTGCAATTTCGTGTACTTCAGATACACGCTTTTCTACGATTTCGTGTATCCAAAGTACACGAAATGCGCGTGGGGTAACTCAAAGGCGGCGACAGACGCATTGTCTGCCGCCGCCTTCTACACCGGATTTTATAGATATGTGGGGCGTTTATTCCATGCCCAGCAGCTCGCGCATCTGGGTTGCGTAGTTAGATGCCATGTTACCGTAGACAATCTGCACGCCGCCGTTAACATGCACGATGCCACGCGCTTCGAGCTTTTCGGTAAACTCGGCGTCATCAACCACCTTGTCACAGTCATTGAGCTGGATGCGCAGACGGGTGAAGCAGGCCTCGACAGACTTAATGTTGTTGTCGCCGCCCACTGCCTCAACGATGGCGGGAATGAGGTCGCTGATCACGGTCTTGGGAGCCTTTTCGGCCTCATCGTCGGACTCTTCCTCGCGGCCGGGGGTCTTAAGGCCCTTCTTAAGAATGATGAACTTGAAGACGAAGTAGTACACCACGAAGTAGATGGGCCGAGGAACAGGATAACCTGCCAGTTGGAACCCTTTGCGGCGCCCATGATGCCATTAAAGATCAACGACAGGAGCGGGCCGCCGAAGGACGCGGAACCGGCCACGTTGAACTGCAGGATATAGGTCAGCGCATAGGCAAGACCAGCCATGAGAGCGTGGAACACGTAGAGAATGGGCGCGATAAACAGGAAGGAGTACTCGAGCGGCTCGGTAATGCCGGAGAGGATGCAAGGCACCACGATGGCGATCATGAGCGCTGCGGTCTTCTTCTTGTTCTTGGGAAGTGCCGTCTTGTAGAAGGCGAGTGCAGCGCCGGGCAGGCCGAACATGGCGAAGATAACCTTGCCGTTCATGACAAAACGGCTGACCTCGATGTTAAACGGCGTGCTGGGAGAGCCCAGGATCGCGTTGTAGATATTGATAGCGCCCTGAACAGTCTGACCGTCGATGGTCTCGACGCCACCGAGCGACGTGAAGAAGAACGGCAAATAGACAAAGTGATGCAGGCCAAAAGGCAGGAGCATGCGCTCGCCGGCGCCGTAGACAAATGCACCAAAGGCACCCGTAGTCTTGATGAACTCGGACAGCGCACCGAGAGCGTTCTGAATAAACGGGAAAACAAAGGACATGACCAATGCGAGGATGCTGCATGAGAGCAGCGTCACCGCCGGGATAAAGCGCGTACCGTTGAAGATGGAGAACACGGCAGGCAGCTCAATCTTGTAGTAACGGTTATGCAACCATGCGACGATTGCGCCCACCAGAAGACCGCCGATAACGCCAGTGTCGAGCGTGGTGATGCCGAGGATCGTGCTCTGGCCCGTCGTAAGATTCGCGGGATCGATAACGCCAGTCGCCGTAAGGAACGTGCCCATCACGGAATTCATGCACATGTAGCCCAAAAAGCCACAAAGCGCCGCGGTAGCCTTCTCGGACTTGGCGAAGCCATAGGCGAGACAAATCGAGAAGATAACCGGGATGTTGCTCATAACGATGCCGGCAGCGGCCTTGAGAATCGAAAAGAAAATCGCAAAGCCCGGAGCAGCAAGCCAGGGAACAGCTGCCGTAAGAGTGGGGCTGGTAAAGGCATTACCAAAGCCCTGAAGGATGCCGGCAATTGGCAGAATCAGCACGGGCGTCATGAGGACTTTGCCCAGGCGCTGGAACTTTGCCAGCAGCTCATCTTTGTTCATGGGATACCCCTCTTAAAGAAACGGGGCGTGCAGCTCTACAGCCCACACGCCCCATAACAGTTATCAAGCGCTATGGAACTAGCTACTTAAGCTCCGGCCAGTAATCCTTATTGGCCTCGATGAGCTTGTCGAGCACTTTGCGAGCCTTCTTGGCGTCACCGACCAGACGATTAAGCGTGAGTGCCTGCAGAGCCTTCTCGTAGGAACCCTCCATCCAAGCCTCAACAGTCAGGCGCTCATAGGCGTACTGATTCTCCATAAGGCCGCGATAGAAGGTACCGATCTTGCCAACAGCATAGGGCTGCGGGCCATTGGCGCCCACGCTTGCCGCGACCTCGACCATGGCGTCATCGGGCATACCCTCGATAATGCCGTTGTTGGGCACGATGACAATGAAGGTCTTGTTGGTGTTGCGATAAATGGCCGAGGTGATTTCCACGATCATATCGCCATGAGCATCGTTCTGCACAACCGAGGAGTTCTTTGCGGTGCCGACTTTGGCAACACGCTCGCACTCGGCGAACACGCGCTTCTCACGACCGTTGATAACCTCGTCGGAGCGAGTGTAGTCGGGGTCGAGGTGAGCGACCTTGTACTCGGGATACAGATAGTACTGCAGATAAGTGTTGGGCAGATAGTCGGGGAAGTCCTCGAGCATGTCCTTGACCATGGCGTAGGTATCAAGCCAGGACTGGTCACGCTGCTCGGCATCGGCAGGAAGGAAGCCGTTCTTCTCCGTGTACTCCTTAATCTGCGGGACGAGGTCATGGCCCTCTTCATCGTAGATGTGCTTGAACCAACCGAAGTGATTGAGGCCAAAGTACACGGGCTCCGTCTTGCTCATATCGCGACCGAGCAGGCGACCGTAAGAGCGCATGAGGTTGACGGGCTGATCGCAGATGTTGAGGACGCGATGCTCGTCGGGCAGGACGCGCTCGAGACCATATGCCACAATAGCAGCCGGGTTGGTGTAGTTGATAATCCACGCCTCCGGGCTATGAGCGCGAACGTCGTTGACGATCTCAACCATGTCATGCATGGAGCGCATACCGTAAGCCATGCCGCCAGGGCCCACCGTTTCCTGGCCGATGATTCCCATATGCAGCGGAATCTTCTCGTCCTTGCTACGCATCTCGTAGCCGCCGGTACGAATCTGGCAGAGCACAAAGTCGACGTCGGTGTAAGCCTCGTCCTTATCGGTGGTGTAACCGAACTCCACACCGGGCTCCTCCTCGGCGAAGAGGATCTTGCCAAACTCGCCGATCGGACGCTGACGCTCGGCATCGATGTCATAGAGCATCACGCGGTTCAGCGGCAGAATGTCCATGTGCTTGGTCAGGGCTTTAAGAATGCCAGGGCACCACGTGGAGCCGCCGCCAACGATCACAATATTGAGCTTATCCTTCATGTTCCGTCCCTCCAGGGTTGGCTGATCGGTGTTCTCGAAGACCTTGGGCTCCGCGGTTGTCCTCGGCTTGCTTCGTTTCGATTGATATTTTGCGACATAAGGTCATTTGCGAATCCCCGTGTGGGCCAATGCGAAACGGGGACACATGATTTCGCTCACGACACAGATATGTGTAGGCAGACACGCGCGTTTGCCCAGTTCATGGGCAATAGGCAATCTTGACCGACTACCGATTTCTCACCTGGCTACACAAAGCGGTACCATATGTACGGCGAGATGCGAGGGGCTGAAACATCTTATGAAAGATCAAGAATCTTTTTATGATCATGTGCGAGCTGGCGAGAGCAAGCTCAACGATCTCGAAAGCGAGATCATGCGCTACATCATCGAGCTGCGTGATGATATTGACGATGTCACGCTTAAGAGCGTTGCTGAACGGTTCTTCGTCGCTCCCAATACAATCGTCAGGCTTGCCCATAAGCTTGGCTTCTCGGGGTTTACGGAGCTCAAACAATCGTATTCCGCCTCGCTCGACCGCAATCGATTCACTATCGAGGCACTTCCTCTTGATACCCAGCTCGTACAGACCAAAGATCTGCTTAACGACAGGGTCATCGATTCGGTTGTGAGTCTTATCCAGGATGCCTCGCATATCGTGTTCTTCTGCTCGGGCTTTTCGAAATACCCGTGCCTCGAGATGGCTGAAAAGCTCAAAATAATGGGCAAGAACACCGATACGCTCAGTGAACGTCATGTCATGAGGCATTACGCAGAGCTCCTCGGCAAAAACGACCTGGTCTTCAGCGTTTCCGTAAGCGGCGAGACGCAGGTGTCTATTGACGCCACATCGATAGCCAAAACGCGCGGATGCAAGGTCGTCACACTCACCGGCTTTTCTCGAAATTCTCTCTCGAAACTAGCCGACTACCCTATCTACACCGTGCAAAAAGAAATCCGCTTGGGCAGCATGGACCTCGACAGTCGATTGATGTTCTATTACGTTTTCGAATTGATATTTGAGCGTTACTTCAAACTGGCCAAGAAATAAAACTCTGCATGCGCCCGGCTTCGACTCTTTAGCAGCCTTCTATATGAAAGGTATCGTTCTATGCAACGCATTCTTTTTATCTGCTATGGAAATATCTGCCGCTCGACGATGGCTGAGTCGGTGTTTACTGAGCTGGTGCGCCGCGCCGGGCGCGAGGCGGAGTTCGTTATCGATTCTGCCGCGACTTCGACCGAAGAAACCGGTAACCCGCCGCATCATGGCACCGTCGCCAAACTGCGCGAGGTTGGGATTCCCGTCGTTGCCCACCGCGCGCGCCAAGTTCGTCGTGCAGAGTATGGTGATTGGGATCACATTGTCTATATGGATGCCGAGAACGCGCGCGGCCTGCGTCGCATCTTTGGCGACGATCCCGACGGCAAGATTACGCGCCTGCTTGATTGGACCGACCGCCCCGGCGACGTCGCCGACCCCTGGTACACCGGCAACTTCGATGCCACCTACCGCGACGTGCTCGCCGGTTGTACCGCTATGCTCGAGCAGCTGTAGGTTCGTGGGCGCACGAACCGCGCCCACGGCATAAATCGAGCGTAGATTTTCTCCCACTTTGAGCGTTCAAGTGCGCTCTATACGGAAGGAAATCCACGCTCGTTATCTCGGTGGGAGAAAATCCACACTCATGGATGTGACAAAGGGACTGGCCCTAGACCGGCTTGACCTCCAGCTTTATCCCCTCGGCGCAGGAGTCGCCCAAAACATCCGAAAGGGCCCAGGTCGCATATAGCGGCAAATAAAGAACAGCTCCGCTGCGTTCAACGTTGCCTCTCGAGAAAACAATTCCGAGCCTTACGCCATATTCAGCCGTATCAAGCACATGACCGAGCGCAGCGTGCGCGTGGTAATAGGAGCCCGATTTAACCTCGATCGGAACAGCCGTCCCATCCGGTCCATCGACCACAAAGTCCACTTCACCGCGCTTTTTTGTCTGATAGTAGTAAAGCTGGCGATTTTGGGCAGCCAGCTGCTGGGCCACCACGTTTTCGTAAATGCCACCCAGATTGGGCTCCTTGCTATCAAGATACGCCGCTTGGGCGACTCCAACGGGGTAGCGCGCCATCAACATGCCCGTATCCGATTGATATAGCTTGAACTGCGATGGCCGTGCCGTCTTGAGCAGGGGCGATTTTGGCTCGGTTACGATATCGGCTTTGAGAGCAACGCCGGCATCGACAAGCCATACAAAATCTCGCTGGTACTTGTCGTAATGCGCTTTGGGGTCAATGGAATTGAGCACGAAGCGTTTGTTTTCGCCCTCGAGCATAAGAGGGAGCTGATCGTAAATGCTCTGCACCTGAAGGGCTCGCCCGCTTGCATACTTGGAGATATCCCGCCGGTACTGTTCGTTGAGCTCTGACTGTAGCTGACGAACAGAGGCAAGGTCGCCCCGCGTGTCAAGGAAACGCTGCACGACCTCTGGCATTCCGCCGACAACGGTATAGGTCCTGAAGTTTGCCATCATCGCGTCGTGAATGTAATCAGGAATGGGCTTCTCGCTGATACACGCGTCGCATATCGTTTGGCGAGCTCCCTCGCTCACCCCGATCGCCCAGCAAAACTCCTCGAAATCGAGCGGGAACATCCTAAGCTCGTGAACATATCCCACGGGATAGGACCTAACGCCCTTGAACTGGGTCCCGAGCATTGACCCCGAAAACGCCCAGCGGCACCTCCCGTCCTCAACAAGGAACTTTGCCATCGTCATGATGTCGGGGGCCTCTTGGACCTCATCGATAAACACGAGCGTTTTGCCCGGTGCTATCGGCTTTCCCGAGAGAAGCGTCACCCTGCTGATGAAATCGTCGGCATCCCGTGCCTCGAGAAGAGCATCTTTTGCCTGGCGATTTTCCATGAGGTTGAGCTCGATGTAGGTTGCATGGCTGGCTTTGCCAAATGCGCGAATCGAATAACTTTTGCCGATCTGGCGAGAACCCGTAATGAATAAGGCCTTTTGCTCGGCAGACTTCAGCCAACGCTCCAGCTCTGCCGCTATTTTCCTACGCAGCATAGGCTCTCCCCTCAGTGTCATCAAATGAAATGCAAGGTTTATATGCTTGATTATCGATGAAATGCAGAGTTTTTAGAACCTAATATCGGATGAAATGCAGAGATTTAGGATTATAGGCAAAAAAGAAGGGGCACCATCGGCGGATGCGACAAAGGGCCCGCCCCTTTGTCGCATCCGGCTATTCGTCGACGATCTCGGCAAGCCAGACGTTCAACGTGTCGACCTCGGGACAGCAGAACTTTGCCGTGCCAGGCTCGTTGCCGGGCACGGTTCCGCCATAGCGCAGGATATCCATATAGGGAAAGCCCACGTGACAGGCCATGGCGCACATCTTACCGCGGTCTCGGTCGAAGTCAAAAACGTCGCCCGGCTTGTGACCATGATGGCAGCGGCACGTTCCCAGCTGGTCCACGCAGCTCACGCGGATACGCGGACGTTTGCCCCGCGGCGCGCCGAGCGGCTTGCCCCCGCCCGCAGGCTTGGCGCCGCCCTCGCCAGCGTTACTCATGGTCAATCACATCCAGGCAGGCTTCGATGGGAAGGCCGGCCGACTTGTCCTCCTGGTCGGCATTGCGCTCGATAAGCTCAGCCACCACACGCATGGCATCGGACGTCGCGCGCTGCAGACTCCAACCTGCCATAACGCGGCCGACGAGCACCGCCGAGAACGTGTCGCCCGTGCCCGGGAAATAGACCGGAATGAGCTCAAAGGGAATCATAAAGTACTCCCCCGCTACATGGTCGTAACCGATAACCGCGTTCGTGCCATTGACCACGGCGCTCGTAATGACCACCGACTTGGCACCCAGCTCGCGCACGGCGTCCACAAGGGCGCGGCCCTCATCGGGCGTAATTTCCTCGGCAATAGGCCTATCGGCAAGCAGGCACGCCTCGGTATAGTTAGGCACCGCGTAGTCTGCGCACTCCAGAAGATGCCGCATAAGGCCAATCGTGGACTCGGGCACGCCCGCATAGAGCTTGCCGTTGTCGCCCATGATGGGGTCGACGAACACCTTGGTGCCCTTTTGCGCGCGGCGGTGGCAAAAGTCCGAGATGATGCGCGTCTCTTCCTCGGTCACGATAAAGCCGGTCGAGATGGCGTCGAACTCAAAGCCGAGCTCCTCCCAGATAGCGAGGCTTTGACGCACGTACTCGGTGGTGTCGTGGATGTAGAACTTGGGGTAGTTGAGCGTGTCGGAAACGAGCGCCGTCGGCAGGTTATGGATACGGTAGCCCATGTGCGACAGTACCGGCAGCATGGCGGAAAGCGCGACCTTGCCGTAGCCGCACATATCGTTAATCAGCAGCAGCTGAGTATTCTTCATGAGAGTCCCCCTTGGGTCGGGCGCGACGGCGCCATAGTGCGACTAAGTGTAGCGCAGGGGACGTTGCGAGCAGAGTCGAGCAGTGCGAAGAGCAGATTGTTGCGGAAAGGTTTCGGAAAAATGATCCCTTTTCCTCCATCCCCAAGGGATTACATGCACCGAAACGGACCGTGGCGGAATCACAGGTTGAGGACGGACAGCGAAAACGTTCCTAAGCGAGCAAGGTGGCGTGAAAGAGGAGGGCATAGGCCTTGTGGCCATGCCCGACGGTTGAACGCCAGATTGCCGCTTAGGAGCGTTTGCAGCATCGAGCGGTTACGGCGTTTGGCAAAACGCCGTAACTTAATAAGTTTGGTACCTTGACATTGTTTTCTCACGCTCCTAAATTAATTAGGCACAAAACAATTTCTCTACCTAACTAAGGAAAGGAGCGAAGCTTAGATATGTGTGTTGAACCAC
>DBFSAO010000124.1:0-4606 GCA_048500675.1 Collinsella sp. | reverse complement strand
CCGGCATCGCCGATGCGCTGCTCGGCAACGACCGCGCGATTCTCTCGCGCTACGACGACTCCGTGGTACGTGTGGTCGACGGCACCGTCATGCCCGTGCGTCGCGCACGCGGATATGCGCCTCGGCCGTTGCCGCTGCCGGAGCTCGACGGCGCTCCGTCCTGCGTGCTCGCCTGCGGGCCACAACAAAAGGCCACGATCGCGCTCACGCGTGAAGGGACGAACGGCGAGGCGGCCTGTTTTGTGTCGCAGCATATTGGCGATGTTGAAAACGGCGAGGCCTTCGATGCCTGGAACGCCGCGCGCACGCGCTTGGAAGATCTCTTCGACTTGGTGCCCGCCGCCTTGGCCTGCGATTTACACCCCAACTATCTATCGAGCCAGTGGGCGCGCGAGCAGGCGCGAAAATGCAATCTGCCGCTCGTCGAGGTGCAGCACCATCATGCGCATATCGCGAGCGTAATGGCCGAGGCTATCTCCGCGGGCCAGCTCACAACCGACGCGCGCGTCCTTGGCATCGCCTTTGACGGCACCGGTGCCGGCACCGATGGGACCATTTGGGGCGGCGAGTTCCTTGTCGCCGGCCTTGCCGATTTTGAACGCGCCGCGCACCTGCGCACCTGGGCGCTGCCAGGCGGTGCCGCATCCGTGCGCGATGCCCGGCGCAATGCCTTTGCCCTGCTGAGCGAGCTCGGTCTGCTTGAACACCCGGGAGCCGCGGGGCTATTGGACACCCTCGACGAGCAGACGCGCAGCATCACGGCTACAATGATCGAGCGGAACATCAACAGTCCACGCACGAGCAGTATGGGGCGTCTCTTTGACGCCGCCGCTGCAGTTTTAGGCATTTGCGGGCAGGCAACCTACGAAGGCGAGCCCGCCATCGAGCTCGAAGCCGCCGCCTGGCGCGCGCTCGGCGGTAAGCCCGTTCGTCTCGACGGCAATCATACAGGCGTATTCACGTCTGCCGACGACTCCCCCATCTTGGATCCCCAACCGCTCATCGAAGCTCTTCTGGATGGAATCGAGGCAGGCGCGCCGGCCGACAGGCTCGCGCTCGACTTCCACGTCGCCATCGCATGCGCGTCGGCCCATACCGCGCGCGAGATTTGCGCTCGCGAAGGCCTCGACACCGTCGCACTCTCGGGCGGCGTATTCATGAACCGACTTTTACTTCAGCTCCTCACGCGCGAACTCAAAGGCGCCGGTCTTGCCGTCTTGGCTCCCCATACCGTGCCCGTCAACGACGGCTGCATCGCCTACGGCCAGGCTGCCATCGCACGCGCTCGTCTCGCGCAAACCGCTCCGCGATAGGCAGTTTGACCCGCCCGCGCGCCACCGTCTCACAGGTGTAACGCGTTTGCTCGTGACTCCCGCGAGCGCTACCATCAACTGATGGGTAATTAGGCGCCTATCCAGCGCAAAACGTATAAAAGGGGAACATTATGTGCCTTGCCGTTCCCGGTAAAGTGGTCAAACGCGACGACGACCTTAAGGCGACCGTCGACATGATGGGCATCGAGCGCCCCGTTTCACTGCGTCTCGTGCCGACGGCGCAGGTGGGCGACTATATTCTTGTGCACGCTGGCTTTGGCATCCAAATTGTCGACGAGCAGGAAGCTCAAGAGACGCTCGAGCTTGTCAATACCATGACCGAGCTGGTCGAAGAGGACCAGCTCGCCACCAACCCGGCCGAGGCATACTAGTGGCGGCGGCGCAGCCGGTTCGCTCCGGTATCGACTTTTCGGCATTTCGCGACCCCAAGCTGGCGCGCGAGCTCATCGACCGCATTCATGAGCTTGTCGGCGACCGCAGTATCAACCTTATGGAGGTCTGCGGCACACATACCGTGAGCATCGGCCGCTATGGCTTTCGTTCCATTATGCCGGCGGGGCTCAAGTTGCTGAGCGGCCCGGGCTGCCCCGTCTGCGTCACCGCCAACCGTGACATCGACCATGCAATCGCGCTTTCCAACATGGACGGCGCCGTCATCACCACCTTTGGCGACATGATGCGCGTGCCCGGATCGTCCACCTCGCTTGCCGCGCAAAAGGCGGCGGGACGCGACATCCGCATCGTCTACTCGCCGCTCGACGCGCTCGATATTGCCGAGCAAAACCCCGACCGCCCAGTCATCTTTATGGGCGTCGGCTTTGAGACCACGACGCCCACCATCGCCGCCGCCATCCTGGAAGCCGACGCACGCGGGCTCCAGAACTTCATGGTCTACTGCGCCCACAAGACCACGCCGCCGGCCCTGCGTGCGATCGCCAACGACCCCGAGACCACCATCGACGGCTTTATCCTGCCGGGCCACGTCGCTACCATCACAGGCCTGGCACCCTTTGGGTTTTTGGTCGATGAGTTCGAGACCCCCGGCGTAGTCACCGGGTTTGAGCCGGTCGATATTCTGCAGGGCATCTGCATGCTGGTCCAGATGGTTGTCGAGGACAGACCCGCAATCGACAACGCCTACCGCCGTGGCGTCAACGCTGACGGCAACCCCGTGGCGCGCCAGCTGGTCGGGCAGGTATTTGAGCCGTGCGACACCACGTGGCGCGGGCTGGGACCAATTGCCAACTCGGGTCTTTCCATCCGACCCGAATTCGCGCGCTTTGATGCCGGCGCCCGCTTTGACGTGCCCATTGAACCGACGGTCGAGCCACGCGGGTGCCGCTGCGGCGACGTGCTGCGCGGTGCCATCACGCCGAGCGACTGCCCGTTGTTTGGCCGCACCTGCACGCCCGAACACCCCGTCGGCCCCTGCATGGTGAGCTCCGAAGGCAGCTGCGCGGCGTACTTTAGATACCACGGCTAGCCCGGACGCACCCGCACGCTGGCACCACCCACGATTGGAGTTTTGGATATGTCCCATAGCATCACCGATAGCACCGTCCTGTTGGGCCACGGCTCCGGCGGTCAGATGATGAAGCGCATTATCGATGAGGTCTTTCTGGATGCCTTTGGGTCGCCCGAGCTGCTTGCGGGCAACGATGCCGGTGTCGCCGCGCTGCCCGCAAGCGGGCGAATCGCCATGTCAACCGACAGCTTTGTGGTAACGCCGCAGTTCTTCCCCGGTGGCAACATCGGCCGCCTCGCCGTGTGCGGAACCGTCAACGACGTCGCGACCTCGGGCGCCAACGTGCGCTACCTATCGTGCGGCTTTATCCTCGAAGAGGGCTACCCCATGGACAAGCTGTGCCAGATTGTGCAGACCATGGCCGAAACGGCACATGAGGCAGGTGTGAAGATTATCACCGGCGACACCAAGGTGGTCGAGCGTGGCGGTGCCGACGGCGTCTACATCAATACCGCCGGCGTGGGCGAAGTGCCCGCGGGCGTAGTGCTCAGCGGTGCAAACTGTCGGCCCGGCGACGCCATCCTGGTATCGGGTACGCTGGGCGACCACGGCATCGCCATCATGAGCCAGCGCGAGGGCCTGACGTTTTCGAGCACCATCGAAAGCGACGCCGCGCCACTCAACCACCTGATTGCCGACGTGCTGGCCGCCGCCCCCGGCACGCGCTGCTTCCGCGACCCCACGCGCGGCGGCCTGGCATCCACGCTCAACGAGTTTGCCCAGGCCAGCGGCGTTGCCATGGAAATCGACGAGGATGCCGTGCCCGTGCGCCCCGACGTGCAGGCGGCATGTGAGATGCTCGGCTACGATGTGTTGCAGGTTGCCAACGAGGGCAAGATGGTCGCCGTAGTGCCGGCCGAGCAGGCCGATGCCGCGCTGGCGGCCATGCGCGCCGCCCGCTACGGCGAGAACGCCGCCATCATCGGTCGCGTGATGCCACTTGCCGAAGGCGCTCGCCCCGCCGTACGCGTGCGCACCGGCTGGGGCTCGACCCGCATCCTCGACATGCTCGTGGGAGAGCAGCTGCCGAGGATTTGCTAGCGACAAAGGCTCAGGGCTATTAAAGATATTCAGATTCCAAACATGCCCGGCACGCATGCCCAGTATTATGAGGTGCGTTTTGGAACCCAATGACGGGAGCTTTCATGGCAGCAGCTTTTTCCCATGTGATTTTTGATCTGGACGGCACCATCCTCAACACGCTCGAAGACCTGGCGGCCGCCGGCAACCATACCTGCGAGATGCACGGCTGGCCCACGTTTGCCGTTGACGAGTACCGCTACAAGGTGGGAAACGGCATGCTCAAGCTGGTTGAGCGCTTTATGCCTGCCGAGTATGCGGGCGACGGCCGTATGTTTGAGCAGACGCTTGCCGAGTTTAGGGCTTACTACGGCGAGCACAAGGAGGACCACACCGCCCCCTATGCCGGCACAATCGAGATGCTCGACCGTTTGCACGCCGCGGGTGTGCAGCTTGCCGTGCTCACCAACAAGGACCACGTCTCGGCGGCTCCGCTTATCGAGAAGTATTTTGGTTCCGAGCGCTTTGCGCTGGTGCAGGGCCGTGTTGACGCGTTTCCGCCTAAGCCCGAAGCACCCGTCACGCTGCATGTGATGGAGAAGCTGGGCGCCGATCCGGCAACCACGCTCTATGTGGGCGATTCGAATGTCGATGTCCTGACCGGCCACAACGCCGGCCTTAAGAGCGCGGGCGTCAGCTGGGGCTTCCGCGGCCGCGCAGAGCTGGA
>DBFSAO010000123.1:0-6853 GCA_048500675.1 Collinsella sp. | reverse complement strand
TTGAACCTGCGACATCCTGCTCCCAAAGCAGGCGCGCTACCAAACTGCGCCACGTCCCGAAGGTGTTGAGCAGCTAAGGTCTAAACCTTGCGTGTCCCAAAGCGAAGGAAATTATAGGGGAGACTCCCCGCCTGTGCAAGCGCAGAAACCCTAGCTCCTCGAATGTGCGACAAACTTGCTGTGGAGCAGACCGATCACAAACGCCACCACGGCAACCGGCGCCCACGCGGCTCCAATGTCCGCCAGCGGCAGCGCATCGAACGGCAGCCACGCACCCGCAAAGAACGCGTCTCGAACCGAGGTAATCACGCTCTGCACCGCGACAACGCCGCCGACCCACACCCACACCTGCGGATGCGCGTCGCAAAAACCGTGTACCAAACCCATCAGCACCAGCACGATGGCGACGGGATACAAGGCGTTGAGCATGGGCACCGAGAACATAAGGATCACGTCGAGGCCCACGTTGGAGAGCACACACGAAAACGCCGCGAACACAAAGGCGAGAATCGCAAAGGGACGGCGCATGGCCTCCTCGGAGGCCTCCGCTCCCCCTTCGACCACATACGTCTCGCAGAAGTAACGCGAGCAGCAGCTGATGAGGCCAATGCACACGTTCATGCAGGCGAGGAAGAAAATCGCGAATACCACAACCGTGCCGGCAAGGCCAAAGTGCATGGAGGCCGAGCGAGCAAGGATTGCAGCGCCGTTGGTGGCGTCGGGCATCACGGTGCCGAGCTGCATACCGGCAAGGGCCAAGCCGCAATAGATGATGGCCATGAGCACGCCGGCGATCACACCCGAACGCGAAATCTCAAAGGCCACGCGCTTGTCATCGGTAACACCCAGCTCGTGGATGGTCTCGGCGATGATGATGCCGAAGGCGAGCGACGCGAGCAGGTCCATGGTCTGATAGCCGGTCAAAAAGCCCTGCACGGCAGCGCCTGCATCGTAGGGAGCCTGAGGCGCGGCAGCGGGACCCAGCGGCGAGATCACGGCGGCACCCACGACCAGCACGATGAGCGCAATGAGCGCGGGGCCCGTAATGCGGCCGAGCACGCGCGTGATGACGCCGGGGCGCAGCGTGAGCACAAACGCGACTACGAAGAACCCGATGGCAAAAACCAGACGTGCCGTGCCGAGCGAAACACCCTCGGGCAGCAACGGTACCAGCATCTCAAACGCCGTGGAGCTCGTACGCGGAATGGCAAGGCACGGACCGATTGCCAGATATACTGCCGCAACAAAGAACTCGCCAAACTTGGGGTGCACGCGGCCGGCAAGCTCGCGCGCCGTTCCGGCAAGCGCCACGGCAATAAAGCCCATGACGGGCAGGCCGATGGCGGCGATGAGAAAGCCGAGCATGGCGACCGGCGTGGCAGAACCAGCCTGCAGCGCCAGCAGCGGCGGAATAATGAGGTTGCCGGCGCCAAAGAGCATCGAGAACAGCGCAATGCCGACGGTAACGACATGGTCGGAGCGCAAACCGCGCGGAGCGGATGAGGCCATATGCACACCTTTCGGGTCGAAACAAAAACGGGACGGGCAAAAGGCCCGTCCCGCAAGTATATACGCTCTAGCAGGCTAAATCGCGCAAAGCGTCAATCGCGGTGTCGACTTCCTCGTCCGTGTTGAAATACCCAAACGAGAAGCGGACGACGCCCTGGCGCTCGGTCCCCAGCGCGCGGTGCATGAGCGGAGCGCAATGGGCACCGGGGCGCGTCGCAATCCCCCACCCTTGCATGAGCGCGTCCGAAATCTCGGCAGAGTCGATATCGGCTACGTTGAGCGACACAATCGCAGAGCGCGCCTGCTGGTCAAAGGCACCGTAGAGCTTAATCCCCGGAATCTTGCGCACACCGGCAAGGAAGC
This sequence comes from Collinsella sp., assembly GCA_048500675.1. Classification (GTDB taxonomy): domain Bacteria; phylum Actinomycetota; class Coriobacteriia; order Coriobacteriales; family Coriobacteriaceae; genus Collinsella. The sequence continues at coordinate 4,981 of DBFSAO010000123.1, read as the reverse complement.
GATCAGCGAGCGCACGCTCGTGGGCAGCAATCGCCTCGACCCCACCCTGGGCCTCGATAAAGTCGAGGCCGGCAGAAAGGCCCGCGATGCCGTGGCCGTTGAGCGTGCCCGCCTCAAGGCGCGTGGGCCACTCAAGCGGCTGCAGCGCATCGAAGCTGTGCACGCCCGTGCCGCCCATGGCCCACGGAGCCACGTCAATGCCCTCCGCCACGGCCAGGCCGCCGGTCCCCTGCGGACCCATGAGCCCCTTGTGGCCGGTAAAGCACACTATGTCGAGGCCCATGGCCTGCATATCGACACGCGCCGTACCGGCAGACTGCGAGGCATCGACGATCACCAGCGCACCGGCCGCATGGGCGATGGCCGCCACGCGCGCAATGTCGACCGCGTTGCCGGTCACATTGGAGGCGTGCGTCACCACCACGGCACGCGTGCCCGGCGTGACCAACCGCTCGAGCTCGTCGTAGTCGAGCACACCGTTCGCGTCGCAGCCCGCATGCTCAACGGTCACGCCCTGCTCTGCCGCCAAGCGGTTGAGCGGACGTAGCACCGAGTTGTGCTCAAGCACCGTCGTGACCACGCGGTCGCCGGGGCGCACCACGCCATTGATAACGGTGTTGAGCGCCGCGGTGGAGTTGGGCGTAAAACAAACATGGTCAGCACGCGGGCAGCCCAGCAAGCGCGCAAGCTTGGCGCGGCAGCCGTGGATGGTACGTGCCGCATCGAGCGCACCCGAGGTGGCACCGCGCCCAGCATTGCCGAGCGAGCACATCGCTTGCGTCACGGCGTCGATGACCGCCTGCGGCTTGTGCATGGTCGTCGCCGCGTTATCCAGGTAGATCATCGCACGACCTCCCACATGTCGATCACCGTAAAGCCCTCGGTGGGAACGCCCGCCGCGGCGAGTTCGCCGCGCAGCAGCTCCTCATCGGCAGGCAACGCCTTCCACGCCAAACCGCAGCCGGCAGCGACCTCCCCGGGCACGGGAATCGTCCGCCCGGGAAGACCGCGCTCGATGCACAGGGACTCGCAACCCATGGCGGCCGCCGTGGTGGGAAACGTGATGACAAGCGCCGGGCGCTTCTCCCTCATGGCAACTCCAACCAATACGCTACGGGCGCACGACGCGCGCGGCCTGCTCCATCTTCTCCACGATCACGTACATGTTGGTGACCTCGCCCACCGCAAGCTGGTCTTTAATGCCATAGTGGTCGAGGCAGGTACCGCAGGTGAGAATCTCGACACCCTGCTCCGCCAAGCCCTTCAGGTCATCGAGCACCGGCGAGCCCTCGACGGTGAGCTTGGCACCGCCGTTGTAGAAAAGCATAGTCGCGGGCAGCTCCTCCTGCTGCGTCACGGCAAAGACAAACGCCTTCATGAGCTTGTGGCCCAGCTCGTCGTCGCCACGGCCCATGCAATCGGTATAGACGGAAATGACAAGTTTGCCCTTGCCGGCGCTGGCGTCGCAGAAAGCAGCGCCGTCCTGCTCGGGGTCCGCAACGGCCACGGCACCGGCGGTCGCGACGGTCACGTGCCACTCAGCGTCAGAAACCTTCTCGACTGAGGCCGTGCAGCCCTTCTCCTGCGCCATCTTGGAGATGTTCTTGACGGCGGTCTCGTTGTCGACCGAGGTCACGACTGTGCCCTCGCCATCGAGCTGCTTCAGGGCTTTGAGCGTCTTGACGACGGGCAGCGGGCAGGCATCGCCCATGGCATTGACTTCAATTTTGGTAGACATAGTTTTTCCTTTCAAAAGGGACCGCCCAGAACAGTAGGCGGTCGCATAAACGGTTTTCCTTAATGCACAACGCGAACGGCAGGACCGCCTGGTACCGGCTCGTACACGCGCCCGACGACGGCGGCGATACGTCCTTCGGCATGTAGACGGCTCGCAAGCTCATCCACATCAGCAGCAGGTGCCGCGATAAGCAGGCCACCAGACGTCTGCGGGTCGTACAGCGCGTCGAGCATGCCCGGCTCAAGGTCCTCGTCGGCCGTCACGCGCGGGCCAAAGAAGTCCTGGTTGCGGTAGGAGCCCGCGGGGATAATGCCCAAACGCGCCATGTCGAGCACCTGGTCAAAGAGTGGCACCGCCCCCGACGCAAGCTCAACTTGCACGCCCGAGCCCTCGGCCATCTCGCACGCGTGCCCGATCAGACCAAAGCCCGTAATGTCGGTGCAGCCGTGAAGCTCAAGTCCCTCGGCCAGACGAATCGGAGCCTCGTTGAGGGTGCGCATCGAGTCAAACATGGCTGCGGCCTCGTCCTGCTCGATGAGCTCGCCCTTAATGGCCGTGGTGATGATGCCCGAGCCAACCGCCTTGGTCAGCAGTAACGCATCGCCCACGCGCGCGCCGCTGTTGGCGAGCATGCGGTCGAGCGCGACAAACCCGCTCACGGACAGGCCGTACTTGGGCTCGTCGTCGTTGATGGTGTGACCGCCCGCGATGGAGCAACCCGCCTCGACGCACTTGTCGGCGCCGCCCGCCAGAATCTGACCGGCAACCTCAACGCCCAGACAGCTCGGGATGCACAGCAAGTTCATGGCATGGCTCGGCCGCCCGCCCATGGCGTAGATGTCCGACAGTGAGTTTGCCGCGGCGATCTGGCCAAATAGAAACGGGTCGTCGACCATCGGTGGGAAGAAGTCGATGGACTGCACGAGCCCCAGGTTCTCCCCTACGCGGAAGACGCTCGCATCGTCGGAGGTATCGAACCCCACGAGCAAGTTGTCGTTATGCACATTGGGCAAATCGCCCAGGACCTGGGCGAGGGCTCCGGGAGCCAACTTAGCGGCTCAACCGCTCGCGGCCGTCATGGACGTGAGCCTAATCTGATCGTCAGCCATCGATACCTCCTCTCATCGGTCAATCATTTTCTCCCAGTATACGCATGAATGCGAGCCTGCGGCGGATGCATTAATTGAGCGCCTGTGCGCGAATCGCCGCGCCGATCGCTCCGGCAAAGCGAGCCTGGGGCGAGGTGGTCACCGGCGACCCCAGTAGCTCGCCCAACCGCTCCACCACGAAGGCGTTCTCGCACAGGCCACCGGTCAGGTAGTACGGGGTGCCCGCGGCCTGCCCGGCCATGGTCGCCACGCGCGAGACCACGCTGTCGATCACGCCACGCGCAATGTTCTCGCGCGGCTCACCGCGACCGATCAGGCTGATGACCTCGCTTTCGGCAAACACCGTGCACATGCTGCTGATCTTGGTGGGCTCGCCGGAACGCGCCAGGTCGGCCATCTGCTGCTGGGAAATGCCTAGGCGGTCGGCCATGATCTCCAGAAAGCGCCCCGTGCCGGCGGCACACTTGTCGTTCATGGCGAACTTGGCCACGCGGCCGCCCTTGAGTTGGATGACCTTGGTATCCTGGCCGCCCACGTCGATCACCGTGCCCTGCTCGCCAAACAGGCGGACCGCGCCGGCACCATGGCAGGTGATCTCGGTCACCACCTTGTTGGCATAGGGCACCGCGACACGGCCGTAGCCAGTCGCGACCACGCGAACATCGTCGCCCGTCACGTCATAGCCGGCTGCGGCGAGCTCACCGCGTAGGCGCTCGGCCGCATCGACTGACGAATACCCCGTCGGCATGACGCAGGTCCACGCAATGGCGTTGTCCGTCTCCACCACCGCAGCCTTCGCGGCCGTCGAGCCTATGTCGATACCAATGCCAACCACGGCATCCTCCTTCTATGCAGCAAAGCAGCTATCCCTTTGCCGCATTTGTCCTACAGGGTCTCGATAAAGGCAGCGATGCGCGTCTCGATCTGGCCCATGTCACCGTTGCTGTAGTCGGTCTCGATCTTCATATACGGAATACCCGCACCCTCGACGGCCTCCTGCATGCGCGCGCTCTCAACGTTGAAGGTGTGGCACGCCTGGAGCACGCTCTCTACCACGCCATCGACATGGTACTTCTCGCACATGGTCAGGGTGTTCTCCATGCGGCCGTCGTTAGGCGTCATGACCGAGCAGTTGATATCCAGGTAGCGGCCGGCGATGGCGCGCAGAATGTCGGGCGCGTCCGGGTCGATCATCATAGCCGCCGTGCGCTCGCCCGAGCAGTCGTCCATGCACACGACCACACCGCCGTTGCACTCGATGGTGCGACCGATCTTGTTGATTACGCCGCCCACCGGGCAGCCGGTGATCAGAATGCGCTTGGCATCCGCCGCGACCGGACGCTCGCCCGCGTCGTAGGCCTCGCGCAGCTTGGCGACCTTTTGCTCCAGCTGCTGCGTATAGGCCTCGATATCAAAGCTGAACGTACCGGCAAACATGGTGCTCATCAGGTCGACGCCGCTCATGGCCGCCGGCTGGTTGGCCTGCAGTGCAAACATCTCGAGCTGGGCCGCACGCAAGCGGTTGCGACGACGGACGGCAGCGCGCAGGTCGTCGTCGGTAATCGTGATGCCGTAGAAGCCCTCAAGCTCTTCCTTGAGCAGGCGGCACTCCTCGTACCAGCCTTCACGCTCGTAGGCGCGATCGCGACCCTGCGGAAGATGCAAAATGTGCGTGCGCTTGAGCTCGTTGAGTAGCTCGTACATCTTCTTCTTGCCGTCGCAGGTGGTCTCGCCGATGATCATGTCGCTAAAGTACGTAAACGGGCACTTTTGAGAATAGGCAAAACCGTATGTCGACTTGATGAGCGGGCACAGGTTTGCCGGCAGCACCTTCTCGGCCTCGGGAATCACCTCGTCGGATGTACCGCACAAGGCCACACTTGCAGCGCCCGCGGCATCGATAATCTCGAGCGGCGTATAGCTGCACAAAAAGCCGACCAGGCGATTACCCGCCTGTTTATAATCCTTGACGCGAATAAACGCCGCCTTGCGTTGCTCGTTGAACTCCTCAAACGTGGACGGCAACGGCTGCTCAATATTTTCCGACATATAACTCCTAAACCTTTCAACCAACCAAGGAAACGGCTTTCCCAGGTGCCCGAGGTTGCCGTAAAAGAGGAGCGCCGCGTACTTT
>DBFSAO010000122.1:0-3890 GCA_048500675.1 Collinsella sp. | reverse complement strand
GAAGACGGCGTCGTAGCCCTCCTCGTGCACGCGGTCGGCCAGGGCGGTCATCTTCTTGCCGGCCTCGTAGACGTTCCTGCCGTCCTCGAGGTAGCCCTCCTGGTCGAAGTGCATGATCTCGATCTTCTCGGTCTCCTTCATTCCCGCTCCTTTCACGAGCAGTTTGAATTGTCGCACGGAATGGACAGGCTTGCCGCCCCGTCTCGCCGCTTAACCTTGTGGACATCTTGGCCCCAAGCTCAACAATTCAAAGGTTCTTAATACCAGTGAACGATTACAGGTTAGCCGTTTTTAATACCGATTTTTTGATTTCATCCTCCCCTCTCGGTAGACGGTCAGTTTTTGCCGTTCATCGGTCATGCGACACATGTCCGTAAAAAAATGAGCACCCCGCCGTGCACGAGGATGCTCTAGACGCTAATAGTTGTAGGTATATCCGCCGGCATCACCGCGGTTAAAAGACTTGGCATGCTCGATCGCCTGCCCACTCGAGTCATAGGTCATGCATTCCAGTACGAGCGCCAGGTCGCCCGGCTCAAGATTGAGCAAACTCGCATCGCGTGCGCCCAGCGCTTCAATATCGAGTTTCTCAATCGACTTGTCCGGTTTGCGCCCCAACATGTCGTAGGTCTCGAACAGGCTGAAGACCGAAATGTCCACGTCTTCGATGCCCGGAAACAGCAGACACGGAATCAGCGTCATCTCAATCGACACGGGCTCCCCATCAATGCAGTTGAGACGGCGCACCGAGTAAAGCAGATCGTCCTCGGCGATGCCAAACAGGTCGGCGTAATACGGGCCGGCGTAGCGTTTGGAGCGCGCCAGAATGCGCACCGACGGCGTCGCGCCCGACGCCAGAACCGACTGACGGAAGCCGCCCTTGCGTTCGTGCTCGTCAAACCACTTGTGTCCCACAAAGGCGCCCTTGCCCTGCACGCGACGAATCTGGCCACTTTTGACCAGCTCGTCCATGGCACTTCGGATTGTCAGGCGCGTCGTGCCAAACTCCTCGGCCAGCTCGTTTTCGGACGGAATCATCGAGCCCGTCGGGTAGTCGCCGCGCTCGATTCGCTCCGCAATGCAGCGGCGAATTTGTTTGTAAACCGGCAAGTCTTCTACTGCATCAGCCATTCGACACCTACCTTCGTCGCAACGCCGTCTGCCTCGCCGTTATCGGCAAAACGATACTTGGTCGGCAGAATCACGGACTTGCAATACTCGACAAAGCCATCGTTCTCGTCACGCTCGTGCGAAGCCTTGTAAAACACCGGCGTGCCCTCCTGAGCACCCAGCAACTTGGCCTCGTCGGCGTTCAGACGGCTGATGGAAATATGCTCCTTGCCGTGCGTCACATGGACATTCCCTTCTTTGAGCAAAACGTCGTAGAGGCTTTCCTGCTCAAAATCGTGATCGGGAAGCGAGGGGCACAAAGACAGATTGACGTGGGCCGTCTCAATCGACGCCGGGGAACCATTAACCACGCGCACACGTCGAATGCAGAAAAGCGGCATGCCCAGGTCGATCTGAGCCTTTTGGGCCAGATCGATATCGGCGTACACGACCTTGGACCAAACCAGGCGTGCGGTCGACTTTGAGCCAACCCTCTCCACCGCCTGCGTATAGTTCCATGTTTCCTGAAAGATGTTCAGCGGTTTGGGAGGACACACATAGGTGCCCGAACCGCGGCGGCTTTCCAAAGTTCCGCACGAAATAAGGCGCGCGATCGCAGCACGCAACGCCGTGCGCGACACGCCCAGCTCTTCACAGAGCACACGCTCGGCGGGCAGCCGGTCGCCACCCTGCAGGTCATAATGATTGATATACCAAAGAATGCCCTCAAAGGCGCAATCTTTGGGCGGAATCGCATATGGTTCACTCGGCATGGGCACGGCTCCTCAACCGCTTGATGCTGCAGGCATCATTGCTCCGGACGCCCCATGGCGTCGAAGGCTTCTTTGATCTGCTCCGCAACGTTCCGATACGACCGATATAGGCCGGAGTCTCGCTTGACTTCGCCCGCGGTCACCGGAATCTCAAGCTTCGAAATCTCATCCTCGCCGGTTTGCACGGCAACGATGACACCCATACCAAGGCACATATTACGCTTGGCAGCATTGTTTTTGGTAGCCTGAGCTGGATTAATCAAAATCTGCTGAGCTAGTTCGCGATTGCTAAGCTCCGGCACATCCTCGGGATTTCCGGTCTCGACAATCTCGCACTGCAGCACATCCGCGTAGTCAAAAATCCTCGGGGTCGCACCGCGCTGATGCACGGCCCACTTGCGGCGCGTGGCGTCCTGGTAGATAGCCGGCAAAAACGTAAACCGCGGCGGGTCCAAAATCGTATCCGTGATGGTAAACACATCGGGATCAAAGGCATCCTGCGGGTTTTTCTTCTTGAACAGCCCCATATCAGCCTCCCGTACTAGCATTAAACAACTCAAGCCGAATATAGCACCAATTTCAAGCTCATGCTTTAGTAGATCGGTGCGCGGCGTCTATGGCTCGCCCAGCGGAAGAGCTTACGGACGAGGGCCGGGGTGCCTGCTTTGTTTTGAGAGGTGGGCTTCGCGAACTTCTCAAAACAAAGCAGGCGCCCCGGCCCCGCCGGCAAATAGCGGACGCTCCGCATGCAATCTATGCAAACAAACAAGTGCGCTTAGCTATATTCGGTAAGGTTAAGCACGCTGCCCTTCACGATAAGCGCCGGCTCCAGAACGACCTCTTCGGCACGTCTACCGCCCCTACCGGCAAGACGCTTGGACATGCAGCCAAAAGCATGCTCCGCGAGGACACCAGGATCCTGCTCAATCGCGGTCAGTGCCGGCTCAAAGAGAACGTCGGCCGCCGAGTTGTCATAGCTTACGACCGAGATATCGCCCGGGATGCTCTTCCCCATCTCGTGCAAGCGCTTGAGCAAACCGAGGGCAATGTTGTCCGAGCTTGCGAACACGGCGGTGGCATCGGTTGCAAGCACAGCCTCCGAGGCCTCATAGGCACTCGGGATGTAATATTCGCTCTCAAACTCCAGGCGCGCGTCGATGGGCAGCCCCACCTCGCGCAGCGCGCGTTCGTAACCGGCGAGTCGTTTGCGACCCGTATTGGAGCGACGCGCGTTAACCAGACAGGCGATGCGACGGTGGCCTTGCTCGATCAGATAGCGGGTGGCCATGTAGCCACCCATCTCGTGGTCGAACATCACCTTGTCGCACTCGAGGCCCTCAATGGCGCGGTCGACCATCACGGCAGGGATAGGCAGATGGCTCACTTCCTCGCGCAGGGCGCGATCGTCGGAGAACTCGTCGCCCACGACCAGGAACACACCATCGACGCCGCGCGTCACCAGCTGGCATAGCAGTTCCAGATCGTCATCGGCGCTTCCACCCGAGCTGGTAATAAAGAGTGCATAGCCGTCCTCGCGACAGCGCTTTTCCAAGCTGCCGGCGAGCGAGGCAAAAAAGCGGCTCTCGATATTGGGAACGATAAGGCCCAGCGTACGCGACTCGCGCATGACCAGGCTGCGCGCGATCTGGTTAGGAACATAGTGGTTGCGCGCCGCAACCTCCTTGATGAGCTTGCGGTTTTCTTCCGAGATTCGACAGGGCCGGTTGTTAAGGACAAGCGAGACCGACGAGGGGGAAAGCCCCACCTCCTGGGCAATCTGCTTGAGAGTAACTTTGTTGCCCATCTCGCTCCTTCCGAGTATTCGCGCAATCTCTTGAAAGTATAGCGACCGTCCCTCTACCTTGATGATAAACACTTTACCAATCCGGTAGACGGCTGTTTTATCGCCGCCAGCGCACCAAATCCGTCCGGGTGGGGTATATTGCAATCGATTGATGACAACGACCACCAAAAGGCGGATATTCGTATGCACGAGAACGACTTTTT
>DBFSAO010000121.1:0-15251 GCA_048500675.1 Collinsella sp. | reverse complement strand
CAGACGTTCAAGGACGCTCCCATCATCATCGGCGGCATCGAGGCGAGCCTGCGCCGTCTGGCCCACTACGATTACTGGCAGGACAAGCTCAAGCGCTCGGTACTGCTCGACTCGGGCGCCGACATCCTCATCTACGGCATGGGCGAGCACGCGATCGTCGAGATCGCCGACGCGCTCGACGCGGGGCTGCCCATCGATCAGATCACCTATATCAATGGCACCGTCTACCGCACGGGTTCGCTCGATGAGGTCTACGACTACGACCTGCTGCCCAGTTGGGACGACCTTACCGCCGACAAGCTCAACTACGCGCGCAGCTTTAACGTGCAGCAGCAGAATATGGACCCCATCACCGGGCATCGTCTGGTAGAGCCCTACCCCAACAGCGTCTATGTGGTGCAGAACCCGCCGTCGGCGACACTCACCACCGACGAGATGGACGAGGTGGCCGAACTCCCCTATGCACGCGATTGGCATCCCGATTACGACGCGGCGGGCGGCGTGCCGGCCTTTGCCGAGATCAAGTTTTCCATTAGCTCCAACCGCGGCTGTTTTGGCGAGTGCTCGTTTTGCGCCCTCACCTTCCACCAAGGCCGTGTGCTGCAGATGCGCAGCCACGACTCGATCATGCGCGAGGCCGAGCTGCTCACGCGCGATCCCGAGTTTAAGGGTTACATCAACGACGTGGGCGGACCGACGGCCAACTTTAGCCGCCCGGCCTGCGACAAGCAGCTCAAGCACGGCGTGTGCAAGAACAAACGCTGCCTGTGGCCGAGCGTATGCAAGAACATGGTGGTCGACGAGAGCGGCTACACGCAGCTGTTGCGCGACCTGCGCCAGCTGCCGGGCGTCAAAAAGGTCTTCGTGCGCAGCGGCATCCGCTTTGACTACACCATGGCCGACGCCTCGGACGAGTTTTTGCGCGAGCTGCTGGAGCACCATGTCTCGGGCCAGCTGCGCGTAGCGCCCGAGCACGTGAGCGACGCGGTGCTGTCCGTGATGGGCAAGCCGAGCCGCGCCGTCTACGATGCATTCTGCCGTAAATTTGAACGCTTGAATCGCGAGTATGGACTCAAGCAGTATGTGGTGCCGTACCTCATCTCGAGCCACCCGGGCTCAACCATGAAGGAAGCCGTGGACCTTGCCGAGGCCGTGCGCGACATGGGCTACATGCCCGAGCAAGTGCAGGACTTCTACCCCACGCCGTCCACCATGTCGACGTGCATGTACTACACCGGCGTGGACCCGCGCACCATGGAGCCGATCTATGTGGCGCGCGACCCGCACGAGAAGGCCATGCAGCGCGCGCTCATCCAATATCGCAAGCCCGAGAACTACAAGCTCGTACGCGAGGCGCTGGAAAAGGCCGGGCGTCGTGACCTGATCGGCTACACCAAGCATTGTCTGATTCGCCCCGTGCCGCCACGCCCGGGCGAGACATCTGCTGGCGGCGGACACGGCGCTGGCAAGAAAGGCGGCAAGCCGCACGGTGGCGCTGGCGGTGCCGGCAAGGGGCCAAAGGGCAGCAAGGGGCACAGCGGCATGTCGCGCGCACAGAACACTGCCGGTCGCAATCGCGCGGCCCAGGGACGGCAGGGCGCCAACGGAGGCGGGCGTCGCAACTAGGGCAGCGGCGCGCTCGCTGCGTCCATCCCACACGCGTGGCGCAGCGAGCGCATTGCCTCAACGAGGATGACGCCGGCGATAGCGACCGTAATTGCCACGTCGAACGGCGTGTTCACAAACCAGAGCAACGTCATGAGATACGACCCGGCATTAAAGGCAAAATGCAGCAGGATCGTATAGCGAAGCTTTCCGGTCGTCACGAGCACCCAGCCAAAGATGAGGCCGGCGGCACCCGCGTAGCAACCTTGCACCCAATTCATGTGCATAAAACCGAAGATTGCCGCCTGCAACACAATCGCCGCGGCGATACCCCACGTGCTTGGGGCCGCCCAGGGCACCATGGCGCCGTCCTGCGCGCTCGCACGACGCCGGCGCTTCCAAAGTGGGCGGCACTGCGGATTAAACGCTCGGAGCGAAAACTCAAAGATGATGCCGCGCACCAGGAGCTCTTCGCAAAACGGCGCGCCGAGCACCGTGGTCAGGACGGCCAGATAGCTCGTGTCGCCCATGCCCGTCTCCTCGACAAGTTCGCTGTAATCGGCCGCCGCCTCGGGCAACAGCGACAGCACGGCGTCGGTCACGTAGCCAACGACCACCTGCATGGACAGACCGATCACGACAACGCAGACGATGCGCTTCCATGCCGCGCCTGCTCCCCCACCGAACGGGCGCTCGCCTTGCTGGCGCGCCATAAACGAGCGCGGCCACAGATAACGCCACCACAGCAGCGCCATCAAAAACGACGCCGTCTGAGCGGCAGCCTGGAACCATTGGATATCGAGATTGTCGATCGGATAGCCCGTCAGCGCCGACACGGCACCGAGAACAGAAAACAGAACCACGCTCAGGGCTATATCGGCAGCGACAACGCCAAAACAGGCAAGCGCCCACGCTATCGCATTGAGCATGCCAACCTCCTCAAAACCGTTCCCTAGTTCTACCACAACTCGGCAGAGAGCTGATCCCATGGGGACGGAGGAAAACGGATCACTTATTGATGAGAATCGGGCGCAGTGCCAAAGGCCCCGCTGGGCGAAATGTCGAACGGAAAGGTGCCGCAGCGATTGAACGCGGCGATGAACATGCGGATGGCGTTGGACGGCGTGGTGCCTACGAGTTGGGTTGCCGCCGCGAAGGCCGCCTTTTCCTCGGGCAAGACCTTCGCGACAACCGGGGTCATGTGTTCTGCCATGGCGCTTCCTTTTTGAAACGACGGTGGTGCGGATAGATGCGGGCCACGCGGCTGGGCGACGGGCTGTGAAGGCAACCCGATTGGCCCGCATCTGGAGTTTGTTTCTACTGCGTTGGTATTACTTGGTAATCCTAAGTATTACCCCGCAGATAGAATACCATACCCAACCATATGGGGACGGAGAAAAAACGGATCATTTTGTTGCTGAGTAAGTATTTAGAGCGTGATGATGTCCGAGATATTGAGGGCCTGAGCGTCGACGGCATCGTGTGTAGCAAGCAACAGCATGCGGCCGACGAGCAAGTCGAGCACGACCTCGGCGCATGCGTCGCGCGCAGCGGTATCTAGGCCGGTAAAGGGCTCGTCCAGAATCACTGCGCCGCCCGGACACAGCAGGGCTCGGGCAATCTCGACGCGACGGCGCTGCCCGCCCGAGAGCTCGGCCACACGAGCATGCACATCGACCCCCGGCACCAGCAGGCGCAACAGGGCCGCGGCACTCGAGGCGTCCACGCGCGCGTCGGCGCACACCAGCACGTTATCCAAAGCCGAGGCGCCCTCTACCAGGCGCACATCCTGAAACACCATGGAGCACGGCGCGCACTCCCCCGCCGCCAGCGCAAGCAGCGTCGACTTGCCCACGCCCGAGGTGCCCATCACACAGATACGCCCACCCGCAGGCACGTTGAGCACCAGACCATCCAGCGCCGGCGCCCAGGGCGCGCGATCGCCCACGGCAAGCGCAAGCTCCGCCACGTCGGCAGCGCCCGCACGCCCGCGCAAGCCGCGTCCATGCGACAGCACCGCCGCACGCCACGCCGCAGGCCCCGAAGCCCGCAGCAGCCACACCAGCACGCGCTCGCATGCCCACGAAGCCATAACAACCAGCACGGTCCACGCCAGCAGATCAGCCGTCTCAATCAAAAGCTTTGCCTGATAGATGCGCTCACCCACGGTGCCCACCGCCATGCCGATCAGCTCCGCCGCCACGCCGGCCTTCCAGCTCATGCCGATCACAGCGCGGGCGCACGAAAGCACAAACGGCAGGACTTCGCGCCAGATGTGGGCACAAAACAGTCGCCAACCCCGCACGCCATGCAGACGAAACATCTGCTCCAGCGGTTTATCCGCTTGCGTCAAGCCCTCGACCAGCGAAAAATACACTCCCGGCAGCGCCATCAAAAAGACCGCCGCAATGCTTACGCGCGCCGACCCCAGCCAAATGAGCAGCAGGACCACCACGCAGGCAACCGGCGTCGCCTTAACAAACGAAAGCGCCGGAGCCACCAAGCGGGCAAACGCCCGCAAGCGCGACGAAATTCCGGCCAGCAAACCACCGCACACCGCGGCAAGCGCCAAACCGCCTAGAATCCGCGCACCCGAGCCCGCCAGAATCGCCCACGTGCCGGCATCGCATACCAGCCGCAGCAACGCCACCACAACAGCACCCGGACCCGGCAAAATCAGCGGCTGTGCCACCAGCGCCGCCACGAAGACCCACACGGCAAGCCAAAAGGCGGCAACGGCACCTGCTGCCGCCACCGCCTTCATACGCTCTATCATTTGTCGAGCAAACGCACGCACGGGTTACTCCATGTAGTAGAAATCATCAGCCGGGAGCTTGCTGCCCACGGCGCTCGCGTCCGCATCGGCCAGCACCTGCAGGTACCCACCGAGCGCGGCCTTCATATCCTTCCCTGTCTGGCAGACAAGCATGCACCCGGGAATCGCCTTTTCGGCAATCGTGGCGTTATCCACGATGCCCGCATCGACCACGGCCTGAGCCCAGTCCGCCGGCGCCGCATTGACGGCCTTCACGCTCGCCTCATGGCGGCGCAAGAATTCCGCCACGGCCTCGGGATGCTCCTCGGCAAAGGCACGGCGCACCACGGTTACGCCCGTCAGCAAACGGGAGCCCGTGTCACCCGCCAGTTCATCCCACACATCGGTCAGGCTCACCTGTGCCGACAGCTTGCCCTCGCTCTTGGCGATGGCCGCCGTCTTGAACGGCTCGGGTAGCACGCCCACGGCAGTCGGGTCGGCAAGCAGAGCCGAGAGCACCTCGGTAGGCTCGCTCTTAAACTCGAGCGTCACCTGACCGGCCAAGCCCGCGCGCTCCAGCAGGTAGTTCATGACGTACTCCGGTGTGGTGCCCTTGCCCGTCATATAGACAGTATGGCCCGCCAGATCGCCAAACGAGGCCACACTCGCGTCGCCCGTCACAACGTTCAGCACGCCCAGCGTGTTGATGTCGATGACCTGCACCGCGCCCTCGGTCTTGTTGTAGAGCACGCTCGCCACGTTGGCGGGCACCAGGGCGATATCGATATCGCCCTGAATGACCTTGGGCACAATCTCGTCGGCGGCGGCGCTGATCGCAAAGTCGAAATCGTTGTCCGTGGCACCGTCGGCAGCCTGGTCCATAAACTGCACCAGGCCAATCGAGGTCGGCCCCTTGAGCGAGGCGACGTGCACCTCGACCGGCTCGGCAGCGGCACCGTCAGCGGCAGACCCGGTAGCCGAGCCCGCGGCGGACCCGGCACCGGCAGCCCCGCCGCCACAGCCCGCGAGCACAAGTGACAGGGCGCCCGCGGCGAGCGCCGAGGCAAACCCCCGGCGCGACATTTCGAAATCAAACGCGCGCATCGCTAGCATGTCCCCTCGTTAGGCATCGTCCATGCGTGATGGTCGGTATGCAGCAATTCCTCGGCCAGCGGCGAGAGCGGCGCACCCAAGAACTCGCTATAGCACGCCTGAACATCGGGATTCTCGTGCGAGAAGCGAATCTCGGCGTTCGCATCGAGACCCCAGAGCACCTGGCCGCGCTCGGCTGCCAGCTCGCAGCCGTCGTGGATGGGCTGACCGCCGCCACCGACGCAGCCGCCCGGGCATGCCATAACCTCGACGAAGTCATAGCCCACACGGCCGTCGCGAATCGCGTCGAGTAGGCGGGCGGCGTTGCCCAGCCCGTGTGCCACGGCGACGCGCACCTTGGTGCCATCGATATCGGCGACGGCTTCCTTCCAGCCGTCGAGTCCGCGCACGTCGGTAAAGAAATCGGCATCCGGGTTCTTGCCCGTCACCAGGTAGTAGGCCGAGCGCACGGCGGCCTCCATCACGCCGCCCGTGGCGCCAAAGATCACGCCCGCGCCCGTGCCAAAGCCCAGCGGCGTATCGAGCGGCTCCTCGACCAACGTGTCCACGCTCACGTGGCTCGCGCGGATCATGCGCACCATCTCGCGCACCGTCAGCGCAACGTCCACGTCGGGCGCGCCGCCCTCGCCCAACATGCTCGGCAGTGCACACTCTGCCTTTTTGGCCGTGCACGGCATAACGGACACCACGAACAGGCGCTCAGGCTCCACGCCCAGCACCTTGGCGTAGTATGTCTTGGCGATGGCGCCGAACATCTGCTGCGGCGACTTGGACGTGGACAGGCTGTCGACAAACTCCGGATAACGCGCCTTCACAAAGCGCACCCAGCCCGGGCAGCAGCTCGTAAACATGGGCCAGCCGCGGCTGTCACCCTCGCCCTTGGCGGCGGCGCCTAGGCGCTCGAGCAGCTCGGAGCCCTCCTCCATGATGGTGAGGTCGGCCGAGAAATCGGTATCGAACACGTACTCAAAGCCCACGCGGCGCAGCGCGCAAGCCAGGCGCTCGACGGTAGCCTCCTCGCGTGAGACGCCAAGCCCCTCGCCCCAGGCGCTACGCACGGCCGGCGCAATCTGCACCAGCACGATCTTGTCGGGATCGGCGATGGCATCGAACACGGTCTCGGTATCGTCACGCTCGCGCAGGGCGCCCGTCGGGCAATGCGTGATGCACTGGCCGCACGCGACGCAATCGGTCTTGCCGATCGGCGCACGCCCGCGGGTGCCCACGGCGGTATGCGTGGCGCGGTTGGTCAGATCCCAAATCCCTAAGCCCTGCACGCTCTCGCACACCTTGATGCAACGCATGCATTTAATGCACTTGTCGTTATCGCGGATGATGGGGAAATCGAAGTCCCAGCCCTCGCGTGCCAGGTGCTGCTCGTACGGCAGATAGAAGATGCCCAGGTCGTTGGCGATGGTCTGCAGGTTGCAGTTACCACTGCGCACGCAGCTCGTACAGCGCGAGTCGTGTTGGGACAGTAGCAGCTGCACGTTGGTGCGACGCGCCTCGCGGGCCTTGGGGCTGTTGGTGTGGACCACCATGCCGTCGAGCACGTAGTTGTTGCAGGCGGCAACCAGCTGGTCGCAGCCCTCAACCTCGACCACGCACACGCGGCAGCCGCCGATCTCGTTTAGATCGCGCAGGTAGCACAGGGTGGGAATCTGGATGCCGACGGACTTGGCCGCGTCCAGGATCGTGGTGTGCTCGGGCACCACGACCTCGCAATTATCGATAGTGAGCTTGACCATGTTGAGTGCTCCGCTTTCGGTGTTGTCGCTGACAGTGGTTTTGTTGAGCCCTACCATTCCAGGTTCCTCCCTCCGCGGAACGCGCCAAAGCCAAAGTGGTCGCAACGCAGGCAGCGGCTTGCCTCCTGGCGTGCCTCCTCCTCGGTAAGGCCCTGCTCGACCAGATTCCAATCGTGGATGCGCTCGCCGGCCTCGCGCTCGCCCAGCTCGCAGCGGCCGCACTCGTGCTTGCCCTTAAACTGCACGGTCGGCAGCTCAACGTCGAGCTTGATCTTGTGGTCAAAGCCCAGATAGCGATCGATATTTGCCGAAGCAACGCGGCCGGCGTTGATGGCCCGGATGACGGTGGCGGGACCGGTCTGGCAGTCGCCGCCGCTAAAGAGGCCATCAAAGTTAGGCACGGCGCCATCCGAATCGGTGACCACGCAGCCCCACTTACAGGCGATGCCCATGTCCTCAAACGGCTTGGAGTCGATGTCCTGACCAATGGCCACAAACACGCGCTCGCAGGGAATGACGCGCTCGGGCGTGGCGGCGGCACGCGGGGCCGGACGCCCACGACGGGGCTCGCCGATAATCTGCGGCTGCACGCGCAGGCCACTCACGCGACCTTCCTCGCCCGTCTCAATAGCGAGCGGTGCGGTGAGCTCCAGAACCTCGCAGCCCTCGGCCTGGGCGCCGGCAATCTCGGCATCCTGGGCCGTCATGTCGCAGATGCGACGGCGGTAGACGATGCTCACCTTTTCGGCACCGCAGCGCACGGCAGAGCGCGCCACGTCCATGGCCACATTGCCGCCGCCGATGACGCACACGCGCTGGCCGCTCAGGTCGGGCAGCTCGTCGTCGCCGATGGCACGCAGCATCTTGACGGCCGACTCCACGCCGAGCGCCTCTTCGCCCGGAAGGCCGAGCTTCTTATCGCTGTGGGCGCCAATGGCCAGGTAGACGGCATCGAACTCGTCGCGCAGGCGGGCAAGCTCCTCGCCGTTGACGGAGTGGTCGAGTTCCACGTCGATGCCGGCGCTCAAGATCCAGTCGATCTCGGCCTGCAGGCGCTCGCGCGGCAGACGGTAACTGGGGATGCCATAGCGCAGCATGCCGCCCAGGTGGTGGCGCTGTTCAAAGATGGTCACCTTATGGCCCATCACGGCCAGGTAGTAGGCGCAGGAAAGGCCGGCCGGACCGCCGCCAACCACGGCGATGCGCTTGCCGGTGTTGTCGGCCACTCTAGGCTTGTAATCGTTGAGGTCGCTGTGCTCAACGGCAAAGCGCTTGAGGGCGAGGATGTTCATGGGGTCGTCGACCATGCCACGGCGGCAATGCATCTCGCAGGGATGCTCGCACACCAGGCCGCAAACGAGCGGCAGCGGGTTATTCTTGCGGATGACCTTGACGGCATCGGCATAGCGGCCGGCCTCGACGAGCGAAATGTAACCGGGAATGTCGACGTGCGCCGGACAGCCCGAGACACACGGGACGCGGGCCTCACGATCAAAGCCGCAGGAGTGCTCGCGAATGTGATGCTCAAAATCGTCGCGGAAGCCGCGAATGGCCGTGAGTGCCATGGCGCCGGCCTCGTAGCCGATGGCGCAATCGCTCGAAAGGTAGATGGTGCGGGCCGTGCGCTCAATCAGGTTGAGTGTGGACTCATCGGCGCGCCCTTCGAGCACATCGGCGAGCAGGTCGCTCAGCGCGCTTAGGCCCACGCGGCAGGGCGTGCACTTGCCGCAGCTCTGGGTGGAGCACAGGTTGACGAGCGCTGCCGTAAACTCAACGGGACACGGGGCGAGCGAACTCACCGCCAGACGGCGTCCGAGCGCATCGTGCAGGTCGTCCATGACGGCCTGAGCGTGGCTGCGTTCCATTACATGCAGTCGAGCCATAAGATCCCCTCTCACATGGCAGCCCGGAGGCGAGGCCGGGCGAAATTGCTACACGCACAACACTGACCTAAAAAGTTGTGAGGTCTCCATACGGTTCGGCAGGCGGTATAAAATGTCACCCTCAGCGGTGAAATAGAACATTACCGCAGATAAATGCCATATTTGATAAAACGCGTTACCAAATTGCAATATTCAATGTGAAAAAGAGCGCCTTACTATTTTTCCTTTTTGATCCGTTTTCCTCCGTCCCCTTCGGATCACATGATCCCTTGGGAACGGAGGAAAACGGATCGTTTTTGGTGCAAAAGGGCCAGGTTTGTTTGCACCAATCTCACTTGCGCTAGATGAAGAGCTCGCATTCCTTCCGCGCGACGCAAACCTTGCTCAGCATCTGGGAAACAGCGGATAGTTTGTTGGAATCAAGCTTGCGAGCACCTCGCGGACATACGGCGATGCAGCGCATGCAGGAGATGCACGCCTCGCCAGCTGCTCGTTTGGGGTCACTCTTGTCGATAGCACAAACGGGGCACGCCGCGGCACATGCACCGCAGGAGACGCAATCCTCTGTTGCCTCGGGCGCCATGCGGTGACCTCCAGCTTGTTTATAAGGACGATTGCCGGGGATAGAGGGCTCGGACGCATCCTCAGCCAACAGCTTTTGCTGAATTTGCTGAGCAAACTCAGCAAGCTGCGCCGCATCCTGCGCATCCGGACGACCGGCAGCAAACTGTCGCGCAATGGAATGTTCTGCAATGGCCGCAACTGCCGCGATCACCCGGAATCCCGCATGCTTCGCAACGTCCTCCAGCTCTACGAGCGTGTCCTCAAACGCGCGGTTTCCGTAGACGCACACCAGAACGGCCCGCGCTCCGTTGCCGTGAACCATGCCCAACCGGTCAGCCACCACAGCCGGGATTCTACCGGCATACGCCGGCACAGAGATTACGGCCACGTCGTCCTCAGTCATCGAGACAGCGCTGAAATCTAGCCCGCTATCGGTCAGATCGACGGTAACGGTATTCTTGTCCAGTGCCCCGGCCACAAGGCCAGACACCTTCTGCGTTCCACCCGTCGGACTAAACACAATTTCGAATACGCTCATCGAGACACCCTCCCCCTACGTCTGGCAACGCGTCAAGCCGTTTTCACATCCAGCCAGAGTATACGGCACGTGGGATCCCCATTTTGGTGCATCAAGCACCCCAATGCACCAACCCTACGCTGTCTGCCTCTTCGTTTTGTATAAATTACGGTACAGATTGTATATATTTACGGGATACCGCCGTGTTCTCCCGAGGTACCCCATCCTGGCCCGTGCAAAAAACGGAGTATTCTGCAACGTGACCGCGCCAGCAATACCCCGAGCGGGCAAACCTTTAGGGCGCTGCGTCATTTTGGGTTCCGACATGGCGAGAATGACGCGCCCCTGCTCCGGAAAACGACGAAATCTGACTCAGAACGCTCGCTAGGGATATCCGAAAGCCACCGTTGGCGACGTCAAATCATATGCAGACAACTCGAACTGCAGAATACTCCAAAAAATGCACGGCGCACCCCATGGGACCCATTGCCGCATGGTAGGAAACAGGCCCACGGCATCCTCTAGATGCATTTCCGAGGAAATCACATTTGAACTAGCGATCGGATACGGCAAACAAAAAGGGCCCCGAGCATAGTCTGCTCGGGGCCAAACTCATCTCGCCTTACCGCGCGACGCGTATGTTACTTGCGCTTGCCGCCGCCGTCACCGGGACGACGGGAGCTGCCGCCGCGCTTGCCGCCACGGCTGTTGCCATAGCTGCCACGGTTATCGCGACCGCCGGCGCGGCCGCCGCGGGAGCCGGCCCGGTTGCCGCCACGACCACCACGATAGCCACCGCGACGCTCCTCGCGGGTGTCGTCGTAGTTGCGCCAGTCATCGCGACGATCGCGGCTGGCACGCGGATCGCGACGATCGCGCGACTCGCCAGAACGCCCAGCGCCGCCGCGGCCGCCATTGCCGCGAGCACCCTCGCGACGCTCGCCGCCGCGGCTACCGCGCTCTTCAAAGCGCTTGCCGCCACGGGACTCACCGCCACGGGCAGCACGCTCACCACGACCCTCGCCGCCGCGACGCTCATCACGGCCGCCGCGCTCGTCATCGCGACCGGAACGACGACGGTCGCCCGCACCACGCTTGCCGCCACGCGAGCCACGGCCCTCGTCCTCGCGCTCAACACGGCGACGACCGCCGCGGTCCTCGTCCTCGCGGCGACGGCGATGCGCCTCGCCCTGGAACTGCTTGGCACGACGCTCGGCACGGTTGCCACGCGGGGCCTGCTTGACGGCGTCAGCACCGCCGCGCTCCTCGGCAGCCACCTCGCGGGCCACGCTCTCCACAGCCTCGTCCACGCGAGCCTGAACGCCCTCGCGCACGCGGGTCTTGCCGCCGCGCTTAGGACGGCTCGGGCGCTCGCCGTCGCCGCGACGCTCGTCGCGACCGCGGTTGGAACGACCGGCCACATCGCCGTAATCGTCGCCGTTGCGCTTGCCATCGCGACGCGCCTGCTCAAGCTTCTTCTTGCTCTTGGACTTGCCGCGCTTGGTCTTCTTCTTCACCTTAAAGGCCGCAGGGTCGCGCTCGGGGTCAACCGCGGGCGGATTGGGACCCACATGCAGGTCGCCGGCCTCGTAGATGTCGGCAGTCTTGTCCATGAGCTTCTCGATCTCGTAGAACTCATCGACGTCCTGCTCGGTCACAAACGTGATGGCCCAGCCCAGCTCGCCGGCGCGGCCCGTGCGGCCAATACGGTGGATGTAGTCGGTCGGCTCGGCCGGCACGTCAAAGTTCACGACGTAGCGCACGTCGCTAATGTCGATGCCGCGGGCGAGAACATCGGTTGCCACCAGCACGTCGACGGTACCGTCGCGGAAGGCCGAAAGCGCGCGCTCGCGCTGGGCCTGGCTGCGGTTGCCGTGGATCGCGGCGGCCTTGATGCCCTTGCGCTCCAGACGACGGCAGCAGCTGTCGGCGCGGTGCTTGGTGCGCATAAAGACGATAGTGCGCTCCGGGCCCTCCTTCTTGAGAAACTCGGGCAGCAGGTTGTTCTTGGCCTCGATGGACACCGGGAACACAAACTGATCGACGGTGTCGGCGGTCGACGTGGCCGGTGCGATCTCCACGCGGGCCGGGTCGCTCACCAGGTCGGTGATCTCGCCCACGGCCTCCTCGTCGAGTGTGGCCGAGAACAGCAGCGTCTGGCGCTCGGCCGGCGTCTCGCGCACAATACGGCGAACAGCGGGCAAAAAGCCCATGTCGAGCATGCGGTCGGCCTCGTCGAGTACCAGGACCTTAACCTCGTCCAGGTGGCAGGCACCCTGCTCGATCAGATCGACCAGACGGCCCGGCGTTGCGACCAGGATGTCGCAGCCGTACTTGAGGGCAGCGGTCTGGGGCTTGTAGCTCACGCCGCCCACGACGGTCACGGCAACATGGCCGGTAACGTCGGCGATCTTGCTCGCGACCTCGTCGATTTGCTGGGCAAGCTCACGCGTAGGGGTGATGACGAGCATCACGGGGCCACGGCCGTTGCCCTCGGGCTTCTTGGCACCGCGACGACGGTTGCGGCCGCCGCGCTCGCGCACGGGCTTGGGAGGAGCGATGTGCTCCAGATTGTTCATAGTCGGCAGCAGGAAGGCGGCCGTCTTGCCGGTGCCGGTTTGAGCGGCGGCAAGCAAGTCGCGACCTTCGAGCACCACAGGGATCGAACCGGCCTGCACGGGCGTCGGCGCCGTGTAGCCCAGGTTCTCGATGGCACGAAGCATCTCGTCCGAAAGTCCCAGCTCGTCAAAGGCGGGCAGGCTCTCGGTAGCGGACTCGACGGCCTGGGCAGCATTGGCCTCGTCGGCGGCATCGAAGGCAGCCTGGGTCATGGCCTCGCGGGTCTCGTCCAGAATCTCGGCGTCCGTGACGTCGGATACAGAATTACGCATATGTCGTTGTTCCTTATCTGCACGCGTTATGGGCACGGCATGCGGCCGCACGGGCGTGCTTGGTAGTGCGCTAATACATACAAAAACGGGTGCGCACAGAGAGGACGTTGCTCAGCACGCTGGCGATCGCTTTGGCAGCTCTATCACGCGCCGTCCAGACGCAGCAGCTCTAAGCGATGGAGCAGATTCGCCGCCGGTTAGTATACCCGTGCTTCGCATGCCCCCACGTAAACCACAGATGACGAGGTGGACGAGGTGGGCCCGGCTGATTGTCTCAATCTGTAACAGCTGCGGGACAAAACCGGGTCCTAATTGTTATAGATCAAGACAGAGGGGGATTTCCGTCCAGTCCAAACCAAATCTCTCGGTCTTCCTGCAATTTCGAACATGTGGCCTATAATGTTGCTTTGGTTACGCTATATATTGCGCAGCCATTTAATACGTCGCCCACCGGGGGCCATTAATTCCTATCGCCATATTGGCTAGGAAGCAATCAAAGGAGGTATCCGTGGCAGCAGAGACGCCTTGCTCGGTCCTCTATAACGATATTCGCTCGTTCGGCGGTCTTAAACATCTCGAGATCGCCCGAATGCTTATCAATGGAAACTCTTATCTCGGCAGTACCCTGCTCGAGAAATGCTCTTCCAACCGCTCGTATCTCACCCGTTACATCGTCCATCGCAAGCCTGACCAGTGCGCGCCCGCCATCTACAGCGACTTTACCGTCACCACGCTCAACCTTTCCGTGGCAATCTGCAGCAAGCTCGGCGGCGGCGAGTCCGCCTATCGGGCAATCGCCGAGCACTATCGCGGTCCGGCCGCCAACGAAATGATGTCGGCTCTCGCCAGCTACAAGCTGGACAGCCGCCTATATGCAAATGCCCTCAATCGCATCGACAACTTCGACGGCAATGCCGTGCGCGAGAAAAGCACGCTTTACCTTATGCTCTTTGTGGCAACGGGGGCGCTCGCCGATCCCGTTCAGGGCGTGGCCACCGTCGAGCGCTTTTGCAGCAGCAAGACGGGCGGGCACTTCGGCACCACCGAAACTACCGTCGGACGTGGCTTTATGAACAGCCTGGAACAGCCGCGCACCGTCGCCCCCAACCTCGGTCTGCTCAGAACCCATGCCGACAACTGCGCCGACATGCAAATCCATCCCCTCACACGCGATCCGCGCGGCACCGTGATTGGTTCTTTGCCCAAAACCTCGCCCAGCATCACCGATGTGGGCGCCGACGCATCGCGCGAGCATCTTCGCATTTGGCTCGAGGGTGAGCACTGGTACGCCCAGGGCCTTGGATCGACCAACGGCACAGTGCTCGAATCGGGCGCGGGCGACGGCGATATTGTGATTGAGCCGCCGCGCGACCAACGCGAGCCCGGCAAAGTCTATCCCCCCGTGGAAATCGCCAACAGCGACAGGCTCCATCTGGGTCTCTACACGACATTCCTTGTCATTGTGGACTAGCACGGACGGCGATCGAAAGACGGTCGCCGTCCGTCTTTCGTCTTCTACCTTCTGCGTCGTAAACGACAATGCTCAGCGGTATACGTGGGCAGTGCGGCTATCATGGTACTTTACCGATATCCGCACTGCTCGCGTAAACGTGCGGCAACCCATGCCAGACAAAGGAACGCCATGGATACTACCGATAGCGCCTATGGCGACAAACTCGTCCGTCTCGATACGTTCGATACCGCCGTGGCGGTCGACCCCAGCGCCGAGGACGACGCCAAGCGTCGGTTTATGACGCTTATTCTCCAGACGGCCCACCGCAACAACGGCAACATCGGGCACGTGCTGCGCGCGACCAACACGAGCGGCGAGGTCTTTGCCGTCAAGCTACTCAAGGACAATGCCATCCTTTCCGGCCAAGCCCCCGATCGCTCTGCCGAGCAAGCGGCAGCGCACCTGGCCAGCACCGCCGCGCTGTTCGAGGAGTACCGTCATCTGTGTACCGTCTCGCACCTGCGCGGATTTCCGCGCGTCTATGGCTACGGATCGTGCGAGGATGACCCTCTCATCCTCATGGAGTGGGTCGAGGGCACCTCGCTCAAGCAGGCGCTGCCCCTGCTTCCGCACGACGCCTCGGGCGGGCTGACCACCCAGATGGTCGCCGCCGTCGGAAACGCCGTGCTTCGTGCGCTCTTGATGACCCAAGGCCTCGTGAA
>DBFSAO010000120.1:0-4276 GCA_048500675.1 Collinsella sp. | reverse complement strand
TGACCCCCGCGAACTTCGCGGCGGCGGTGGGCCCCATGCCGTCCTCCGTCGCCAGGAGGAAGAGCTCGACCTTCTCCCTGCTGTACATGCGAACCTCCAGTCCGGACCGCCCCGCGGTCCAACTTTCTGTCCGCACCCCCGTTTAAGCGTTTAAAACCGCCAAGCAATCCCTATTTCACCGCAACTTAGAGAGGACGGCCTCGGTCGGTACTGCCGTATCAGCCGAGGCCGCTGCATCGTTAGCGCTGTACGTAGGCGCGGACCAGCTCGTAGGTATTGCGCACGCCGTCGATGTGGCTGCGCTCGTAGTTGTGGCTCGCGTACACGCCGGGGCCGATCAGGCCGTGACGGATGTCGTAGCCGGCCGAGAGCGTGGCCTCAACGTCCGAGCCGTAGTGCGGATACACATCGATGGCGTAATCGAGCTCCAGCTCGCGCGCGATGTTGGACAGCGTGGTTACAAGGTCGTAGTTGTACGGACCGCCCGAATCCTTGGCGCAAATCGACACCATGCGCTCGGTGCAGCCCAGGTCGTCGCCCACGCAGCCCATGTCAACGCTGATCATCTCGCGCGTGTCGGCCGGCACGAAAGCACCGCCGTGGCCGACCTCCTCGTACACGGTAAAGAGCAGCGACACCTTGCGCGAAAGCGACACCTCGCCGTCAGCAACAGCGCGGGCCAGACCCAGCAGAATCGACGCCGACAGCTTGTCATCCAGGAAGCGGCTCTTGATGTAGCCGCTCTCCGTCACCGTGGTACGCGGATCCATAGCGATGATGTCGCCGGTCTGAATGCCCAGCTCAAGCACATCGTCCTTGCTGTCGACATTCTCATCGAGCAGGATTTCCATGTTCTTCTCGATGGTCTTGACCGGCTCGTCGGCCACATGCGCCGAAGGCTCAGTATTGAGGACCACGCCCGTGTAGACATTGCCATCGCGCGTATAAACGGTGCAGTTCTCGCCATCGGCCGTAGACCACTGATGCCCGCCGAGGGTCGTGGGACGCAGGCGACCATTGTCCTTAATGGAACGCACCATGGCGCCCAGGGTATCGACATGGCTCGCCAACACAAGTGGCTCGCCCTCGCCGCCAAGCTCAACGAGCACGTTACCCTTATTAGAACGCTCAGGCCCAAACCCCATATCGCGCAGGGTCTCCATCAGATAATCAGTCGCCGCACGGGTATAGCCGGTAGGCGAAGCAATAGAAGTCAGCGTCTTAAGCTGTCCTGCGATATAGGAGAGCGTCTCCTCTAGAGAAGCATCAATATTAGAAGTCATATGCATCCTTCGAAGTAAAACTAAGACCGAGTCCCGATTTTAACCGTTCTGCACGTGCAATGCCCCAGGAGCCGAGCCGCCTCCAGACGTCCCCGCACCGGTTTTGTGCACGTGCACGGTTTACAATCTCAATCTTGCATAAATCCTATTGGTATTTGCATAGAAATGAGGCATCTTTTTGCTTCGTCTCAGGGTGCCCCACCTTGGACCGTGCAAAAAACGGAGTATTCAGCACCGTGGGCCCCAACGGCCCCATCACGAACGACAAAACGACGCGGTTACAGCAGTGTTGCAGGTCGTCGCAAAGCAGAAACTCAGTAACAACCCCCTCCACTCATCGATAGCCCGCCCACAATGGCTGTCGATGGGCGCCTGCGGATCACTACCGCCCATTCACAACGTTATGCATTTTTAAGAGCTTGTTGAATACTCCCAAAAATGCACGCTGGAAAGTGCACCACCTATCCGTAGCGGGCAGTACGCCTTGGTTTTGCCCGTCTCAGAACATTGACGCAGCACAAAAAGCCCCGCCGTGCGTAGCACGGCGGGGCCAGCGGCAAGTCAAAAAGCGACCGCACACCTACAGGCGAAAGAACACCAAACGAGGCTAGGCAGCCGGGCAGATCTTCTTGAAGAGCTCGATGACGTCGTCGAGCGTCGCCTCGCGCGGGTTACCCGGGAAACAAGCGTCGGCCATGGCGTCCTTGGCCAGGACCTCGATCTCGTCAGCCTTCATGGCCTCGCAGACGTGCGGGATATTCACGTCGGCGGAAAGCTGCTTGACGGCGGCGATAGCGGCGTCGGCAGCCTCGTCGGTGCTCATGCCCGTGGTGTCAACGCCCATGGCGACGGCAACCTTGGCCAGACGCTCGGCGCAAACCGGCTTGTTGAACTCCATGGCGATCGGCAGCAGCATGGCGCAAGCGACGCCGTGCGGGGTGTCGTAGTGAGCGGACAGGGTGTGAGCCATGGCGTGGTCGATGCCCAGGCCAACATTGGAGAAGCCCATGCCGGCGACATACTGGCCAAGGGCCATGCCCTCGCGGCCGGAGCCGGGCTGGCCGGACCTGGCCTCGGCAACGGAGTCGCGTAGGTTCTCGCTGATCAGCTTGATGGCCTCAAAGTGGAACATGTCGGAGAGCTCCCAAGCGCCCTTGGTGGTATAGCCCTCGATGGCGTGGGTCAGAGCGTCCATGCCGGTGGAGGCGGTCAGGCCGGCGGGCATGGAAGCCATCATGTCGGGGTCGACGACGGCGACCTCGGGGGCGTCGTTGGTGTCGACGCACACGAACTTGCGGACCTTCTCGGGGTCGGTGATGACGTAGTTGATGGTCACCTCGGCGGCGGTACCGGCGGTCGTCGGCACGGCGATGGTGAACACGGCGTGGTTCTTAGTCGGAGCAACGCCCTCGAGGCTGCGGACGTCGGCGAACTCGGGGTTGTTGATGATGATGCCGATGGCCTTAGCGGTGTCCATGGAGGAGCCGCCACCGATGGTCACGATAGCGTCAGCTTCGGCGGCCTTGAAGGCCTCGACGCCGTCCTTGACGTTCTGGATCGTGGGGTTGGGCTTAATCTCGGAGTAGAGGCTCCAAGCGATGCCGGCGGCGTCGAGCTCGTCGGTCACCTTAGCGGTAACGCCGAACTTGACCAGGTCGGGGTCGGAGCAGACGAAGATCTTCTTGTAGCCGCGACGCTGGAGCTCACCGGGGATCTCCTTGATGGCGCCGGAACCATGATAAGAAATGGTATTGAGAACGAAACGATTAGCCATTGATAGCCTCCCATCGTGTGCGGGGCACCCATAACGCCCCACGCTATGAGTCCCATCCTAACGCTTTTGAAACAAAAAGCACGTGAGAACATCAAAATCGTTAAAGCGTTTCAACAGAAGATGAAAAATAGTGCGGCAAAGGGACAGCCCCTTTGCCGCATTCGGCTACTTTCGACAGCCCTCTTTCCAGGCATCGGCCGCACATTTCCAGCGTAAGCGTAAGTCGCGCTCGCGGTCGATAAACATGATGGCAAACGCGACAAACAGCAGCAAACTCGCCACGACGATGGCGTGCAGCCCCATGCGCTCAATACACCAGTTGCCCAGCACGGCGCCAAACACAAAGGTAAAGATCACGCCAAAGTACAGCACGCCGTTTTCCAAAAAGCCGCGCTTGTGGGTGATGATGTAGTCGTCCACGTTTTGCAGCGCATTGCGCAGGTTACCGATGCACATGGTCGTGGCGATGCCGTGACCATGTATCTTGCGGAAGCTCTCGACCTGCATGCCGCAGGCAAACGAGGTGAGGCAGTTGGCGAGCAAGTTGTAACCGCCACCCGGGACAAAGCTCACGCCCAGCAAGATAACGGCTTCAAAAAACACCGTCACCTGACGCCAGTGGATCACACTGCCAAACCGCTCGTGTACCAGGTCGGCAAGCATAATACCCACGG
Organism: Collinsella sp.; assembly: GCA_048500675.1. Lineage (GTDB taxonomy): Bacteria > Actinomycetota > Coriobacteriia > Coriobacteriales > Coriobacteriaceae > Collinsella. The sequence continues at coordinate 545 of DBFSAO010000120.1, read as the reverse complement.
CAAACGACACCACAGGGAAGAAGTAGCGCCCCGCAAGTGCCCAATTGCCCTCCGAAATGCTCACGCCCACGAGCAAGATGTTGCCCGTCTGCGCGTTGGCGAAAACATGGTCGCGCCCAATGTACGAATAAACGTCCATAAAGCCACCGGCGAGTGCCAAGATGATGCCCAGCTCAATAGACTCCGATATCTGTTTGGCACGCTGCATCGTCGTGCATCCTCCTTGTTGACGACTCTCTCGTGCGTTGGCGGAAACATAGCCGCCGTTCATACTGTAACCCATTGACAACATGGCGTGCGCGCGAGACGGGTTCCCCAACGCGCAGATACACAGTCTGGAAACAAACGGTGGGTGCGACACACGCATCGACGCGCCGATCCGCCAGCCCATGTACTCCACCAGTCTTTTTAGCGCCGTCCCAAAAAGACTGGTTACAATTACGTGCAGCATACTAACAACGGGAGGAATCGTGGCAAAAAAGCCCCAGGACGCTCAGCACAACCAGCACGGCAAGCATGCCCAGCGCGGCCAGCAGCAAAAGCGC
>DBFSAO010000012.1:0-2862 GCA_048500675.1 Collinsella sp. | reverse complement strand
TACTCCTTGGCGGTGTCGTCCACGTTGTGGAACATGCCGCGCATGAGCTGCTCGAGCTTGCCGTCGACCTCCTCGAAGGTCCAGGACAGGTGCTCGGCGTTCTGGCTCATCTCCAGGCCGGACACGAGCACGCCGCCGGCGTTGGCAGCCTTACCGGGCATAAAGGCGACGCCGTTCTCCTGGAAGTAGGTCGTAGCCTCGATGGTCGTGGGCATGTTCGCGCCCTCGCCGACCACCTTGCAGCCGTTGGCGACGAGCGCCTGGGCATCCTCGAGCAGCAGCGTGTTCTCGCGAGCGCAGGGCAGCGCGATGTCGCAGGGCAGCTGCCAAACGCCACGGCCATCGCCCTCGTGCCACACGGCTTTGGGCTTCTCGTCGACGTACATAGCGAGCGTAACGCCCTTGTCGTGGCCGGAGCGCTTCTTGTTGTAGATGTGCTCGAGCACGGTGTAGTCGATGCCGTCGGGATCCTCGACCCAGCCGTGGGTATCGGAGCAGGCGAGCACCTTGCCGCCGAGCTGGGAGACCTTCTGGACGGCGTAGATGGCGACGTTGCCGGAACCGTGAACGACGACGTTCTTGCCCTCGAAGGAGTCGCCGCGGCTCTTGAGGTACTCGTCCACAAAGTAGACCAGACCGTAACCGGTGGCCTCGGTACGGGCGAGCGAACCGCCAAAGGAGAGGCCCTTGCCAGTGAGGACGCCGGTCCACTCGTTGGTCAGGCGCTTGTACTGACCGAACAGGTAGGCAACCTCGCGGCCGCCAACGCCCAGGTCGCCGGCGGGAACGTCGGTGTTGGGGCCGATGTGGCGATAGAGCTCGGTCATGAAGGACTGGCAGAAGTGCATGATCTCGTTGTTGGACTTGCCCTTGGGGTCAAAGTCGGAGCCGCCCTTGCCGCCGCCCATGGGAAGGGTGGTCAGGCTGTTCTTGAGGATCTGCTCCAGGCCCAGGAACTTGAGCATGCCCAGGGTGACCGTCGGGTTAAAGCGCAGGCCGCCCTTGTAAGGTCCAATGGCAGAGTTGAACTCGACGCGGTAACCGCGATTGACCTGAACCTTGCCCTGGTCGTCGACCCAGGGAACACGGAACATGACGATGCGCTCGGGCTCGACGAGGCGCTCAAGCAGGGCGGCCTCCTCGTACTCGGGATGGGCGTCGAGCGCCGGCTGGATGGTGCCGAGAATCTCGGTCGCGGCCTGGATGAACTCAGGCTGCTCGGGATAGCGGGCCTTGAGCTCTTCGAGAACTTTCTGCGTGTAGCTCATGCTTCCTCCAATTGATGGAAAAGAAAAGTGTCGTTCGAGGCGCCCCATGCGCCGCGAGCTTTATCGAGTATGGATAATATCGCACTGTTGCAGCAAAGTTTCGCATAAGCCGACGAGCAGATGTTTCGTTTTGATTACGATGCAGGTAGAAGCGTTTTTGAGTGCCCAACGCGCAAATCGCGTGTTTCGAAGCTGTTTCGTCCACGTGTTCCAAACCACCACATTGGGGACAGGCACCTTTGTGGTGGTTTGGGTGGTTAGAGGACGAGCTGGTGGTAGTCGGCGGGGGTTATGCGGCCTTCGGTGGCAGCACGGAAGGCGGCGAGGGCATCACCCGAGAACGGCATGGCCCAGCACAGGCCGCAACCTGCGGTAATGGAGCCGGGCAAAGGCATAATGCGCCCGGGCACACCGGCGGCAAGACACAGCTGTTCGCATTCCATCACATCGAAGGTGCTGTCGAACGACACGATAATCTTGCGTTCATGGTCGAGAGCATCACCGGACGGGCCTTCGCGGTGCGCCTCACGATACGCCGCGGCGGCTGCTTCCTCTTCCGCAGTATGCCCACAGCCACCGCAGCCGCAGGTACAGGGCTCGGAACCATCGCAAGTGCAAGGCTCTCCCGTGTCGGGACAAATATCGTGAGACATGGCGACTCCAATCGTCTAGGCGAGTAACTCGGCCGCCGCAAACTCCTCGGGCGTATTGACGTTCTCGAAGCAGAGCGTCGAGCCGGCGGCCTTAACGATCTGCGGTTCATCCATATAACCAGCCTGAACGCGACTGATCAGGCAGCGAATGCGCTGACGGTCGCAGGCGAGCAGCTCTTGGGCGACCGGCACACACGCGTCACGGCGCCAGACGGCACAAAGCGGCTCAATCCCCCGCTCCTCGCGCGGCACGCACACGTCGAGCGCCTCGGCCTCAGCACGATCGGCAAGCGCGCCGATGAGTTCCGGCGAGACAAACGGCATATCGCAGGCGACGATCGCCACGAGAGGCAGCCGAGCCGCAGCCAGCGAGCTCGCGATGCCGCGCATGGCGCCTGCCGACCCTTCAAGGTCCGCTACCACGCGTGGTACAAGACCGCCAAACGCGCGCTCCTCAAGATAGGCAAGCTCGCTGGGACGCGAGGTCGTCACGACCAATTCGCCGGCAACTTGCGCCAGCCGACCCAGTACGCGTTCGATGAGCGGCTCGCCGCAAAACAACATCCGCGCCTTATCGCAACCCATGCGCGAGGACAGCCCACCCGCTTGGACGACACAAGAAAGATCGGCACGTCTTACGGTAGTCATACGGCAAAACACCTCCATCGGCGCGTTCTAAACCCAGCACACGGGGCAAATACCGTAGGCGACAAGGCAGACGACACGGCGGACCCGCACAAAAACAAAACAGCGCCCTTGCGGCACGCAGCAAGACCGCGAGCACAAAAGCGCTGGTAGCGTATGGCGGGAACGTATGTGAATCGAACACATCCAAGACGTTTTGCACGCCTCGCAACGGTTTTGAGGACCGCGGAGCCCACCGGAGCCCATCCGTTCCCAAGTGCGGCGGTATTTTACCAAACCGAGCAGCCAATCTAGCG
>DBFSAO010000119.1:0-3222 GCA_048500675.1 Collinsella sp. | reverse complement strand
CGGTCGATGACGTTTTGCACGTCCTCGTCGGTGAGGTTGGTCAGCGTGACGAAGTTGCCCTGCAAAAAGCTCAGGCGATAGTCGTCGTCGCGGATGTAGAGCGTGGAGCGCCCGCCCTTGGGCAGCATCGTCATAAAGCAGAACACACAGGCGTTTACGCAGGTACGCATGCCGTCGAAGATGGGGCCATCGAACTCAAGGCCCCAGTCCTCGCCGGGAAAGCGATCGAGCTCGACGGGGGTGACGGTGCCGTCGCGCGGATCGAAAACCTCCAGCTCGACGGTGTCGTCATCTGCCTCCCAGAGCCACACGATCATATCGGTCAGTTGCTCGCCGTTGACCGTGAGCACGCGCATGCCCGGCTCGATACCCACATCCCATGCGGGCGATTCGGGACGCACGTTTTTAACGAGCGCGCCCTCACCCGGCTCGGGGTCGCGGCTGCGCCCGTAATCGGCCACCTCGGCGGCGTATGCGGGTACGGTCTGGTCCATGATTAGCGGCAAAGCTCCTTGATGCGCTCGACGGCGCGCTCGATGTGTTCTTGTGGGGTAGAGGCTCCGGCGGTGATGCCGATGTGGCGTGCGTCGGTAAACCACGCGGCTTGAAGCTCGGAAGCTTCCTCGATGTGATACGTACGCTCGCAGGCGTTTGTGCAAATCTGCGCCAAGCGGCGAGTGTTGCCCGAGTTCTTGCCGCCAACCACGACCATACAGTCGCAGCGGTTGGCAAGTGCGGCTGCTGCCTGCTGTCGCTCACTCGTGGCGGCGCAGATCGTATTGATTACACGCAATTCCTGCACGCGCGGGGTGATGGAGGCGACAACCTCGGCCAGGTTCTGCGCGGTTTGGGTGGTCTGCACTACCAGGCCAACCTTGCCCTTGAGCGACAGCTCGTCGGCGTCGGCGGCACAGCTCACGACTTGAGCGTCATCGCCGGCGTGGCCCAGAATGCCCTCGACCTCGGGATGGCCCGGCTCGCCCACGACGATCACACGGTAGCCCTCGCGCACCAGGCGCTCGGCGGCTACATGGACCTTCTTAACGTAGGGGCAGGTGGCGTCGACCACGGTAAGGCCGCGCTCGCGAGCGGCGTCAATGACCTGCGGCACCACACCGTGGGCGCGGATGATCACGGTGCCAGATACGGCATCGTCCAAGGTGTCGGCCAGACCGACGCCCGCCTCGGCGAGCTCGCGGACCACGATGGGGTTATGGATGAGCGGACCCAGCGTGTGGACCTGAGTGCTCTCTTCCGCCTGCGGGGCGGCCGCCAATGCCATATCGAGCGCACGCTGCACGCCGTAGCAGGTGCCGGCGTGGGCGGCGATTTCGATGGTGGGGGCGTCTGCCTTGCCGGGCACGGCCTCGGCGGTGTTCATGACTTCCTCGCCCATGGCTAGAACCTACCCGGGTGCTCGGCGCACAGGTCGTCGCGCATGGCGTAGACACGACTCATGGCCTCGGACTCAAACCATGCCAGACGCTCCTTGCGCGTGAGCTCGGCCGGTGCATCGGATAGCGAGATGGCCTTTCCGGCACGGATCCAGCACTTTTTGGGACGCATGATCTTTTTGCCCGCAGGCGTGATATCGGACCAGCCGCAGATGGCGAGCGGGTTGACGGGCGCCTTGCCCATTTGGGCGATAAGCGCAAAACCGCCGTGGACCTCGGGCTTGATCTCGCGCGAGCGGATGCGAGTGCCCTCGGGGAAGATCAAGACGTCCTCGCCGCGCTGCAGCGCATGCTGGGCGGCACGCAGACACTTCATGTCGGCCGTGCCGCGCTCGACGGGAATACCGCCCACGCGGCTAAAGGCCCAGCGCACGATCTTGCTCTTGGCGAACTCAGATTTAAAGATAGGGCGCACACGGCGGCCGCCGAAGAACAACGCCGTCTCAACGGCCAGCAGCTCGGCCATTGAGGTGTGGTTGCAGATGACCACGCTGCCGCGGCCTTCCTGCCGCTCAAACAGCAGGTCGCTGTCCTCGACCTTCCAGCGCCACATGAGCTTGGAGAAGACCCACAGGATGCCCATGACCACGGCAACAGTGCCGCGTATGAGCGCCGGGAACTCGGCGTACGGGGCGTTGTAGTAATCCTCGGGCGTCTGCTTAAACAGGCGCATGGGCTACCTCCTTTGGTTGATGAGGTCCTCGATTATCGAGACGACCTCATCGATGGTGTGGGCGGTGGAGTCGACGTGCACGGCGTCCTCGGCGGGCACGAGCGGCGCGACCTCGCGGCTGCTGTCGAGCTTGTCGCGCTGCTTGAGGGCATCGAGGGTTTCGTCGACCTCGGCTTCGAGCTGCTCTTCGCTGAGCGGCTGGGCGTCGTTTTGGTGGCGCTGCAGCACGCGGCGACGGGCGCGCTCGCGCGGGTCGGCGGTCAGGAACACCTTGACCTGCGCGTTGGGGAACACGACGGTGCCGATATCGCGACCTTCGGCCACGATATCGCGGTCTTCGGCTGCGCGGCGCTGATGGATGAGCATGGCGGCGCGTACGCCCGGGTAGGCCGAGACCTTGGAGACGTTGGCGTCCACCTGCGGGGTGCGGATGGCAGCCGATGCGTCCTGGCCGTCGATGGTCAGGCGCGTGTCCTCGCCGGTGCCGTTGGTAAAGCGGATATCGATCTGCTCGGCGAGGGCGTCGATGGCAGCCTCGTCGTCCAGGTCGATGCCGCGGTCGAGTGCGGCGAAGGTGACGGCGCGATACATGGCGCCCGTGTCGAGCTTGTTAAAGCCCAGCTGGCGGGCAATCTCCTTGGCGATGGTGGACTTGCCGGAACCGGCGGGGCCGTCGATGGCGACGATCATGCAATGCTTCCTTTCGGTGGTTGACGTTCTGGTATGGGACGCGGGCGCTGCTCGCTGGCGGGCTAGCTAGCCCGTGTAGCGCTCGCGGTAGGTGTTGCGCTTGGGCGCGGAGCCATGGCTGCCGTGGTGACGTGCGTGGCTCGCGGTGTTGGTCGCCGGCGCGGCGCGCTTGGAGGCGGCCTGTTTGGGCGGGATGCCGCCGGCCTTGAGGATTTGCACCTCCCGGTCGGTGAGCTCGCGCCACGAGCCCTTGGCCACGTCCTTGAGCTCCAGGCCGGCAAAGTTACAGCGATGCAGGCGGATCACCGGATGGTGGATCTTGCTCAGCATGCGCTTGACCTGGTTCTTGCGCCCCTCGCGGATGATGACCTCCACGGCAGTGGTGCCGGGCTTTACGCCTTGCGG
>DBFSAO010000118.1:0-59260 GCA_048500675.1 Collinsella sp. | reverse complement strand
AAAATCTTATTTTCACGATTTGCATTTTCATCCCGTTGTCACCGACCCTTGCGAGAAACCGGAAAAAGCCGCTGACAGAAGGGTCCCTCAAATCGTTGTAGCCCAGCATATAGCCGCGACTTGTGACCTGCAGACGGCTGTCCCACGTGCCGATTTCCTTGGCGGCATCCGAAACCGCAAAATATGCCCCCACATCCTTGATTTTCGCAGTCTTAAGCCATGTTTTTGCGATCATCTTTACTGCCGTCCGATTGGCAGCATCAAAGACCAGCACACCGCCGGGGAAAGCGTCCGCCATCCCCCGTACCAGTTCCCGGACCTGCTGGGTCAGAAAGTAATAGAACACCCCGGAGGCAAAGAACACCGCCCCGCCGGAGGCATCGATTTTGCTAAACCATGCGGTGTCTTTCAGGTCGCAGGGGATATTTTGTTCTCGATCCCCGGCGGGCAGTAGCTGCTGCCGCAAGGCAATCACATCCGGGAAGTCCAGATTGTAGATCTTGCATCTACCGTTGTCGCAGGTTCTGCCGGTGTTGTCCAACCCGCAGCCCAGATTGACCACCGCCGCATTGGGGTGGCTTTTCAGGTAATCCTGCACCTCGAAAGCAAGATCACCCTGCCGCATGGCCACCTCCAGCGCACCAAAACGCTGCATCAGGCTGCGGGAGCCTTTCTCTGCCTCTGAAAAGTCGTAGTCGATCTGGTCGAGCAGACGAACCGCTGTTTCATCCCTGTAAAGGTTCGGGTACAGCTCCGTACACAGCTTCCGGGAATACAGCGGGAGGATCAGCGTCTCCTGCACGGTGTTTTTCTCAATTTTACATTTCATAGGTTTCTTCCTCAGCGAATAAATACTGTCATAATTGCCGCCAGCACAGCCGCTATGACCGTCATGCCTATCGCCATGTGCAGGATGGATGCAAAAATGCCCGTGCTTGATGCCCTTACTTCCGCGCCGTGACGCAGAGCCACCTTTTCTTTTTGCGTATCTGCACCTCGTGAAAACCAGCCTGCTCCAGACACTCCTTTAATTCAATGTCCTTGTAGATGGTCATGCCGCCGATGACCTGCGTCCACCTCTCGTCCTTGTCCGTATCGCCATTGCTCTCGTTGCAGATAAGAATTGTCCCGCCTGGCTTCAGCGTCCGCCAGACCCCACGGAAGCATCGGGGCAAATCAGGCCAAAAATAGACGGTCTCAAAGGCCGTGACAGCATCGAAGTAGCTATCCTGCAACGCCATATCCACCACACTGCCTTGCAGAACGGCGCAACGCCCCTCCTGAATTGCAGTTCGGTTGAGCTTTCTAGCCTTCTCCACGCTGACGGGCGAATAGTCGATGCCCTTGACGACGCCATGCGGGCATTTTTCCAGCAGCCGTTTTATGTTCGCCCCACCGCCGCAGCCGCAATCCAGCACCTTGGCATTTGGCGCAAGTTGTAGAAATCGAAGTCCCCACCGCGCCACAGGGCTGTGGCCCAGATTCATCATGGCAACCATAAGTTTTCCGCCGAGGCCCACGGGCTTGCGGGTGTTTTCAAAGAACGACATCTGGCCCCTCCGATTTCGTGCATTCCGCATAGGTCAATGGGAACGAGGCCTTTAGCACCGCGCTTTTCTGCACCGCCCAGCCGTTTTGACGCAGGAAACGCAGGTATTCCTCGCTTGTCCACCTGCTGTGGAGGGGGAATCCCGCCATACTCATGAAAAAGGCTTTTGCCTTGCCGGAAACCGAGTTCCCCGCGTGGGTGAAGGTTGGCGCGATGAGCACGCCGTCGTCCTTCAGTACCCGCCTGATTTCTTGCAGTGCCTTTTCCGGATGCGGCACTATGTGAAGCGCGTTGGACGCGATCACCACTTCGAAGGACTTCTGTGCATAGGGCAGGCGGAACATATCTTGTACGGAAAAGTGCAGCTTTGCGGATTGATTGCCCCGTTTCGCTTCAAGGATCATCTTTGCAGAAGCGTCCGTAGCCTCGATGTGCGCCGCCGCATTCACGATGCTCTTTGCGATAAGCCCCGTGCCGGTGGCAACCTCCAGCACGGTTTTTGCTTTCACCACCGGCCTGATCAGCTCATGCATCTTCTCATACGCCGCCCGGTCCTTTCGCATGAAACGGTCGTACCGACCGGCATTCTTGTCCCAGAAGCCCTTGCGTTCGTGCATGGCTATCGCCCCCAAACAGTTAGAGCAATCTAACTATAACACACGAATCATGCAGTAAGATTAGGCTAACCTTATTTCTTGGCCAAGACGCATCTCTCCGACCCTTTGAATCGCCCCTTTTCACGCCACCCGCTACGAACTTCGGCGGAAACCAGAGAGTGATTAAAGGAGCGACCTGCGGTTTTGCGAATCAATTGAGTCATTCCCGAAACCGCGAATTAAGGGCCTGATTCGCTCAAATTGCGCACGAATCAGCCCTCGGGCGGTACGACGCGACACGCATCGACAACACTCGGACTGGATTAGTCACCGAGTGGGAGTAGTAATAGAACATTTGCTCTTGTTTTTCATACGGTTTCGTACGGTTCCGATGGCGACCGATGGGGGGCGTTTCGGAACCGCCGCACCTGCAAGCCACATGGTTTCACAATCGGGCAAAAACTCAGAAGGCTCCTCGTGAAAAACGAGGAGCCTTCCTGTTTCCTTCGACGCGGGCGGATTGGGACCCGCTGCCGATCTAGAGGCACTCGGTCAGAATCTGGAACACCTCGCTGCGCTCCAGTTTCTTGGCGCAGCCGCCGGTGAGCACGCATGTGTTCGCAACCTTGTGCAGCGTCTCGTCGGACGCATCGGAGCCCATCTCGGCGAAGCTCGTGGGAAGCCCCATCTCGCCGATGAACGTCTGCAGGCGGTCGATGCCCTCGAGCGCCACCGTAAGGTCGTCTTTGCCCTTAGCGTCGACGTCCCACACCTCGCGCGCCCAGCGGGCGAACTGCGCGGGCGCCTCGGGGGCCAGGTGGCGGAAGAGCGCAGGGTGGATGACCGCGAGGCCCATTCCGTGGTTGGTGTGAGTGTACGCGCCGTACTGGTGCTGGATCATGTGCGCCTGGAAGTCCGTTGACTTGCCGATCTTGAGCACGCCGTTCTCGGCCATGGCGGAGTCGTATACGAGCTCGCTGAGCGCCTCGAGGTTCTGGTCGTCGTTCGCGATGATCCGCATGTTGCGGATGACGTTACGCTGGATGGCGAGGTTGATGTCGTCGGTGACATTGCGCCCGCGCGGGCTTCCGAAATAGCTCTCCATGCAGTGCGAGAGCGTGTCGAACGCGCCGCTCATGAACTGCGCGTGCGGTACGGTGAGCGTGAGTGCCGGGTCGAGCGCCGCCCACATGGGCATCGCCCCCAGATAGGCGCCCTTCACGTGCGTCTCCTCGTTGGTGATGACGGCGCCGTTGTTCTGCTCGGCACCCGTGCCGGAGAGCGTAACGATGCAGCCCATGGGGATGAACGAACTCGGCATCTTGCCGTCGGCGTGCTCGAACGTCTCGATGTCCTCGTCAAGCATCGCCTGCGCGGAGACTACCTTGCAGCAGTCGAAGACCGATCCGCCGCCGACGGCGAGAATGAAGTCGACCTGCTCCTCGCGTGCGAGCGTGGCGCCTTCCTGGCACTTCTCGTAGGTCGGATTGGGCATGATGCCGCCGAAGTCCACCACGCGCTTGCCCGCGCTCGTGAGCTTATCGACCACGTGGCCGTAGACGCCGGTTCGTTTGACCGAGCCTCCGCCGTAGGCGAGCATCACTGTCTTGCCCATGGCACCCATCTCGGCGTCGAGTGCCTGGTCCATGGTCCCCTCGCCGAAGTAGTTCCTGACCGGGTAGTCGTACGTGAATGAGTTCATGGCAATTCCTCCTAGTAAGTTATCAGTGCGGTCTGACGCTCGTCTACACGTTGCGCACGAGCCCGGACATCCATTCGATGGTGGCGGGGTCGTGGTGGTCGAAGAACGCGCTGCGCCCGGTGTCGAGCGCGGCGATGGCGACCATCTCGTCGTCGCCCAGCGCGAAGTCGAAGACGTCGAAGTTCTGCTCCATGCGATCGCGGTGCGTGCTCTTAGGGATGCAGACCACACCGCGCTGCAGCAGCCAGCGCAACACGACCTGGGCGACCGTCTTGCCGTGTGCCTCGCCGATGCGAGCGAGGACCTCGTTGCGGAAGAGGTCGTTTCTGCCCTCCGCAAAGGGCGCCCAGCCCTCCATGGCTACCTCCTTGCCGACCATGTACTCCTGCGCCTCGCGCTGCTGGAAGAACACGTTGCACTCGACTTGGTTCACGGCGGGGGCGATGCGGTTGAACGAGATGAGGTTTGCGAGATGATCGGGGTAGAAGTTAGCTGTGCCTATGGCGCGGATAACGCCCTGCTCGTAGAGCTCCTCCATGGCGCGCCACGCGCCGAAGACGTCGCCGAACGGCTGATGGATGAGGTAGAGGTCGACGTAGTCGAGCCCCAGCCTCTTGAGCGACGCGTCGAAGCCGCGCTTGGCCCCCTCGTAGCTCACATCCGACATCCACAGCTTGGTCGTCACGAACACCTCGTCGCGCGGCAGGCCGCTCGCACGAATGGCGGCCCCGACCGCCTCTTCGTTGCCGTAGCTCGCGGCCGTGTCGAGCAGCCGGTAGCCGACCGAGAGCGCGTCCTCCACGGCGCGCTGACATTCCGCGGCGTCCGGGATCTGATACACGCCGAAGCCGAGCTGCGGCATCCTGACGCCGTTGTTCAAGGTGATGTAGTCCATGGTGCCTTCCTTTCTCGCAACTTGACGTATCCACCATACGAGGGGCGCCGCGCCGGCGGAAGTTTCCGTTGGTGAGGGTTCTATAACGCTGGGGTGCGCACGGGGCTATAACCCGCGGGTTCTAGGCGTCACCTCAAAGAGATCGGCGCCGAGCTCGTCGGCGATGGCCTGAGCTACGACAGCGGTGTGGCCCTGTGCCGAGTAGTAGGCCACGAGGACGTTACCGTCTGCAGCGGGCACTGCGGCGGGCTCGTCCTCGACAGCCGACTGGTCCTCGGCGGCGGCTTGGTTGGTCCGTTATCGTCTGAGCGCTACTCCTGCGCGTCGAAATCGGGGCGTATGGCCAGGTAGCCCGCGAGTGCTTCCTCAGTGGCGGTGTAGTAGGTCATGGTCCCGTCGAGCTTGGCAATCTCGGCCATCTCGTCTTCGGTGAGGGAGAAGTCGAAGATGTTCGCGTTGTCGGCGATGTGGGCGGGGTTCTTGGAGCCGGGGATGATGGAGGTTCCCATCTGCACGTGCCAGCGCAGGATCACCTGGGCCGGGGTCTTGCCGTACTTCTCGGCGAGAGCGACGAAGACGGGCTCCTCCAGAAGACCTTTGTCGCCGTGGCCGAGCGGGTACCACGCCTCGATCACCGTGCCGTACGGCGCGAGGTAGGCGCGCAGGTCGCGCTGGGCGTGGTAGGGGTGGCACTCAACGGTCACGAGCTGCGGCTTGATGTCGGCGACCTCGATGACCTCGGCAATCTTGTCTTGCGGGAAGTTGGAGAGGCCGAGGGCGCGCACCTTGCCCGCGCGGTAGGCCTCCTCCATCGTGCGCCACGCGGCCAGGTAGTCGCCTACCGGCTGGTGCAGGATGAGCATGTCGACGTAGTCGAGCCCTAGGCGCTGGAGCGTGGCGTCCACCGCCGGCATGCCCGCGTCGTAGACACTCGGCCAGAGCTTGGTGGAGACGAAGATCTTGTCGCGTGCGATGCCGCTTTTGGCGATGGCACGGCCCACGGCGCGCTCGTTCATGTAGGCGTTGGCGGTGTCGATGTGCTCGTAGCCAGCCGTGAGCGCGGCGGTTGCGGCCGCCTCGGCCTCGGCCGGGGTCATGAGGAAGGTGCCCAAACCCTCGATGGGCATCTCTACGTCGTTGTTGAGCTTCAGATACTCCATGGTCTCCTCCTTAATGGTGACTTTTCGAATACGAGGCTACGGCGTTTACTGACGCGCGAGAAGTTCACGTTGGAATGATGGATATAACCATGGGGTATATACGGCACATAATGCGTGACAGGAGGATCGATGTACAACCCACAGCTTGACACTTTCATCCGCGTGGCGGAGGCGGGCAGCTTCTCCAAGGCGGCACAAGAGTCCTTCATCACGCCCACGGCCGTCATCAAGCAGATGAACCTGCTGGAGTCGCGGCTAGGCCTTACGCTGTTCCACCGATCGCATCAGGGGCTTTCGCTTACGCGAGCAGGCAGGTCGCTGCTCGCTGACGCCCGCCATATCGTGCAGTACTCTCAAGAATCAATCGCACGCGCCCGCGTCGCCGAGCGCGGAGAGAAGCGCATCATCCGCGTGGGAGTGTCGCTCATGACGCCCAGCACGCCGCTCACGAAGCTATGGCCGAAGGTGAAGGAACGTTGCCCTGGCATGAGCCTTCAGGTGGTCACGTTTGAAAACACACCCTCGGCGGCGCGCGGTTTGGCGAACCTCGGGCAAGACATGGATATCGTGGTGGGGATTTTCGACGATGCCTTTCTTAAAGAGTGCGGGTGCCTGGGCCTCGAGCTTTCGCGCGAGCCGCTCTGGTGCGCCGTTCCCGTCGACAGCGAGCTCGCCAAACGCGACATCGTCACATTCGACGACCTCCACAATCACAGTCTTATGCTTATACGCCGGGGCTGGAACACCGAAATCGACCGCGTACGCGACGAGATACTCTTGCATCATCCTCAAATCGCGCTCGTAGACTTCCCGCAATATCGGGTGGAGGTGTTCAATCGCGGCGCGAACGAGGACCTCGCGCTTGCGACGCTGCCGTTGTGGGCCAACGTCCACCCCATGCTCAAAACCGTCCCTACCGATTGGGACTGTCTCGTGTCTTACGGGCTGCTTCATTCGCCGCACCCCGCAGACCATGTGCGGGAGTTCCTCGATGCGGTGTCTGCCGTGCTCGAGGCAAAGCATCGATAGGCAATCGCGAACAGATGCGCTTATGCCTATGGGAATAACGGGAACTGGCTTCTGAGCTTGCGTTTTGATACCGTCGAGTACCGCCCGATGTTGTTTCGGCGTCGCCATAGAGCAAAGCCATCAGCGAAATGACGGGAATAACAGCCTCCGAACCTTCTGTTCGGAGGCTTTCTTTTTGCATGTCTGCCTAAACGACTCCTTGCCAAAGCCCCTTGAGCATCGGGCGGCATTATTGAGCGTGGGCGCTATCGTAGGTATCTTTGATCTCTTCCGGCAAATCGTCGGGAATCAGCGCCTTCACTCTATCCTCGTTGCCATCTTGGATCGCCTGCTCGTAGTACCAGCATTTGAACTTCAACATATCCAGCGCACGGTTCATGTTCGCGATTTCCGATTCCATGTGGGCCTTCCGCTCCTCGAACATGGCCTTGCGCTTGGGATATGTCGATGGGCCCTCCGCGCACCATTCCATGAACAGCCGGATGTCCTTGATCTCCATCCCAGCCTTCTTTAAGCATTCGATGACCCGAAGCGCCTCGAGTTCCGTATCGCCGAATCGGCGAATGCCGGATGTTCGCTCCAATTCCGGGAACAATCCCTGCTTGTCGTAATAGCGCAGCGTGGAAACGGGCAGACCGAACATATCCGCCACCTGTCCGATTGTGTACATGGTTCCTCCGGACAAATCTCGAATTTACTCCTTGACCTAAAGTTAGGTTTAGGTATTACCTTTATTTTCGTCAATATATATAAGGAGTGCAAGGGATTTTCGCCAAAGGCGCGCGCTTGCCGGAACGGTTTTCGCCGGCGGCGTGAACGGCGTGGGCGAAATCGCCGGGCATCCCGCTCTGGAGCAGGCGCATCGAATGGGCATGGAAATCTAGGCGCGGCTTAGCTGCGCGAAAGCAGTTTGTACTCAAAACCATCGACAGGAGGAATCAAACATGACGATTAAGCAGACAGCGGGCAGGGATGCCCTGGGGGACTTTGCCCCCAAATTTGCGCAGCTCAATGACGATGTGCTGTTCGGCGAGGTATGGAGTCGAGAAGACGGGCTTTCCCTTCGAGATCGCAGCATAGTGACGGTGGTTGCCCTAATGGCGCAGGGCCTGACGGACTCTTCGTTTCAATATCATCTGATGTCCGCAAAGAACAATGGCGTGACCAGGGCTGAGATAGCGGAAATCCTTACGCATGCGGCGTTTTATGCGGGATGGCCCAAGGCGTGGGCGGCCTTTCGCATGGCGAAGGAGGTCTGGGCGGATGACAATGCCGCTGATGCAAGAGCTAAGCATCAAAACGAGATGGCCTTTCCCATCGGTGCCCCCAACGACGCATTTGCGAAGTACTTTATCGGGCAAAGCTACCTCGCGCCCCTTTCCACCGAGCAGGTCGGCATTTACAACGTTACGTTCGAGCCAGGCTGCCGCAACAACTGGCACACCCATCACGCCAAAAGCGGCGGCGGGCAGATTCTCGTCTGCGTGGCTGGCCGAGGGTTTTACCAGGAATGGGGCAAACCGGCACAGGAGCTGTGCCCCGGCGATGTAGTAAATATTCCCGCAGGCGTAAAGCACTGGCACGGCGCGGCGCCCGACAGCTGGTTCTCCCATCTCGCGGTGGAGGTTCCGGGCGAGGAGGCCTCCAACGAGTGGTTGGAGCCCGTGGACGACGAGCAATACCTTAAAGCGACCGACAAGGAGGCTTAGGTATGGAGCAGTTGAAACTGACGCAGGAATGGGACAAGGTGTTCCCCAAAAACGACAAGGTTGAGCACAGCAAGGCGACCTTCCACAACCGATACGGCATCACATTGGCTGCCGACGTGTACGTGCCTAAGAACGCGGAAGGCAAGCTGCCTGCCATTGCCGTCAGCGGCCCGTTTGGCGCGGTGAAGGAGCAGTCCTCCGGTCTGTACGCGCAGAAAATGGCAGAGCTGGGCTTTTTCGCAATTGCCTTTGACCCGTCCTATACCGGCGAGAGCGGCGGCACGCCCCGCTATGTAGCATCGCCGGATATCAACACCGAGGACTTCTGCGCAGCGGTGGATTTCCTCTCTGTGCAGGAAAGCGTTGACCCGGAGCGTATCGGCATCATCGGCATCTGCGGTTGGGGCGGCATGGCAGTCAATGCGGCGGCCATCGACACCCGTATCAAGGCTACCGCGGCTATGACCATGTACGATATGACCCGCGTGACCGCAAACGGCTATTTTGACGCCGAGGATTCCGAGCAGGCGCGCTTTGAAAAGCGGAAAGCGCTGAATGAGCAGCGTACCGAGGACTATAAAAACGGCAGCTATGCGCTGGCGGGCGGCGTGGTCGATCCGCTACCGGAGGATGCGCCGCAGTTTGTAGCGGACTATTACGCCTACTACAAAACTCCGCGAGGCTATCATTCCCGCAGCCTGAACTCCAACGGTGGCTGGAATGCGACGTCTTCGCTGTCATTTTTGAATATGCCGATTTTGCAATATAGCAGCGAAATCCGCTCTGCTGTGTTGCTGGTGCATGGCGAGAAGGCGCACTCCCGCTATTTCAGCGAAACCGCGTACAGCAAGCTGACCGGGGACAACAAGGAATTGCTCATTATGCCCGGCGCCAACCACACCGACCTTTACGATCAGATGGACATCATTCCGTTTGGAAAGCTGAAGGCATTCTTTGAGGAATATCTGAAATAAGGCGTGCCTTGATTTAATGCCAAGCCTCCAGCAACGATTCTTCTAAAGAGTGGGAGTAGCTGAAACGAGGCGATTGATTAACTCCATTCGTTTTGGTTACAAGAAAACATGCTGCGCGCCTGCAGCATGAAGGAGAGGGAATCCTATGAATATCGTTGTATTGAGTGGTAGCCCGCGCAAGGGCGCCAATACCGACACCATGGTCGAGGCGTTTGCCGAGACCGCGCGCGAGGTCGGCCATACGGTCGAGGTTATCCGCGTTGCCGGCAAAAAGATCGCTGGTTGTCTGGGATGCCAGTACTGCTTTACCCATGAGGGCACCTGTGTGCAGAAGGACGACATGGCCAACGTGATCGAGTCGCTGAAAGGTGCCGATATGGTCGTCTTTGCCTCGCCTATCTACTGGTTTGATATCACCGCGCAGGAGAAGGCCGCCATCGACCGTCTATACGCCTTCGGTGCCACGGGCTTCCCGTTCACCAAGACGGCCCTTTTGCTCGATAGCCACAGCGAGGGCGTCTATGATGCGGCGATCGCTATGTACAAGTCAACCTGCGCGTACTGCAAGTGGGAGGACCAAGGCATTATCACCATCAGCGGTATGACCGAGCGCGATAGCATGGCATCGTCATCCAAGTTGGAAGAGGTGCGAGAGCTCGCTCGCAAGCTCGCCTAAGGGCAAGAAGAACGCATGGCAATCGGTGTTGGTGGAAAATGCTTGCTATCCTTACCAAGAGGAATGCTGATTGCCATGCGTTGATGCTTCCGCGGACAATTCCGGCGTGCTAAAACGCCTTCTCGTTCAAGAATTCCCTGAACGCGGGAATGTCAAAGCCAACGAGACCACGCCCGCGCTCTCCGATGACGCCGTCCTCCAGGAGGCGGCGTTTGTATTGGCTTGCGTAGTTGCTGGCGACGCCCATGCGTTTGGCTATCTCCGAGACCCTGCTGGGGCCAGAATCGGGCAGCATCGCGAGTAAAAACTCAATGTCTTTATCGGAAAGCTCCCGATAGGTCGTTTCGAGAATGCGATCGCGCAGTTCCATGCGGGCAAGCAGAGAACCCTGTTGGACATCAGATGCGCTGATTTTGGGCGAGCTCTCCGAAACATCCCAAGTGCGATATCCGACGAGCTGCATCATGTAGGGGAATCCGTCGACGGCCTTCACAGCATCCTCGAGCGCTTCTGGTGTGATTGAGCGGCCTCCGGCCTCAACGGTTTTGCGGAATGCGTTTGCAATTTCAACGTCAGTGATTCGTCCTAATTGATGATATTGGGAACGTCTGAGGAACGAGACGGAATCGTTGCGTAGCAGTGCCGATACTTTGTAGGGTAGTCCTGCCATGAGTAGGGCGACTTTTTTACCTTCGCGCACAAAGTGCTGGTAAACAGAGGCAAATTGGAGCATTTCATCAAGATCGACAGTGACTTCATCGATGGTGATGAGAAGTCCGATGCCATGTTTTTCGAGTTGCTTAAAGATGCCATTCATGCGCGTGCGCCAGTTGCCCTGAGCCTCTTGAGCATATGTCCAATCGATGCCCACTGGGCCAATTTGAACACCGTTTATGCGCGCGTGAGGCTGTGAGAGGTAGCTATCTGCGGCTTCTTTGGTTCGCTCGATAATATCTTCGAGCATGCCTGGCATGGCGGAGACATTTGCTGCGATCCAGCCGTGTTCAAGCGCCGTTTCTGAAAGGAGCGAGAGAAGCGCCGTTTTGCCCGTTCCCCTTGCGCCAGTAAAAATGGTTGACAGGTTGGGATCTCCCGGGCCGTTGATGAAGCCACGGTTGATGTCACGCAGGATATGCTCGCGACCCGCTAGAAAGGGAGGGACGCTTCCGAACGTCGGGGTAAAGGGGTTCTTGCTGTACTCCATGGTAGCTCCTTTGCAAGTTTTGCTAATTTTTGCAAGTTTTGCTATCTTTTGCAAGTTTTGCTAACGACTGGCCAAAGGGCATCGAAGCAGTGGCGCTGACATTTTTTACGCAGAAAAATAAGCAGAAATCAATTAATCTGCGTTAAGAAATAGTTGAGAAGAAAAACGACGAGTCCCGGGCGCAATGCCGTTGCGCTCCGGGCCTCGTCGCTTTGCGAAGTATCTAACGATCTCGTTGCCGTCGTCCTAGTCAAACAAACTTGGCATGTCGTTTTCTTTCATAAGGGAACCGGCGGAGGGCAGGCTCTGCGCGGTGAACTTTTCGGCCGAGACGCCGGCGCCAAGGATCTCCTCGGTCGTGCCGACGGTGGTGACCGAGCGGCCCTTCTTGGCCGTAAAGGCCTGGACGCCCTGCGTGTTGGTGGTTGTCTTGGTCTTGAGCAGCGACGTGTTGAAGTTCATCAAGCGGTAGTCGCTCGAGACCAGCGCGATGTCGCGATCTTCCTTGAGCACCTGGGCATACAGCAGCTTGCTGCCACCGTAGATGGCGTTTTTGAGGCGCTTGCGGTTGGTCTTGGTGACGTATCCGGCAAGTGCGACGCGCACCACGCGGCCGTTCTCAAAGACAAACAGCACGTCGGCCTTGTAGTCCTCGGGGTCGATGACCCAGATGACGCTCTCGTCGGGTTCCATCTCAAGATCGGTCGGCAGATACGAGCCCAGCTGGGCCGACTTGGTATCCTCAAACGCCGCGACTTTGCATTTGTACACCTGGCTCTTGTTGGTAAAGACCAGCAGCTCGTGGGTGTTGGAGGACGGGAACTCGATAAAGGGTCTGTCGCCGTCCTTGTACTTGAGCGTGGTCGCCTTCTTGAGTACGCGGTCCGTCATCTTTTTAAGGTAGCCCTCGCGCGAGAGCATGATGGTAACCGGGTACTCCTCGACCTCGGGCTCCAGGCTTACCTCGATGACCTCGTGGGGCTCGATCCTGCCCGTGCGGCGCGGCATCACGTACTTCTTGTTGACCGCGGCCAGCTCGTCGCTGATGACCTTCTTGATGTTCTCCTCGCTGGAGAGGATCTCCTCAAGCTCGGCAATCTCGCCCTCAAGCTTAGCGATGTCCTTGGTGCGATTGAGGATGTACTCCTCGTTGATGTTGCGGAGCTTAAGCTCGGCAACAAACTCGGCCTGGGTCTCGTCGATGTCGAAACCCTTCATAAGGTTGGGCACGACCTCGGCTTCGAGCTTGGTGCCGCGGATGATGGCGATGGCCTTGTCGATGTCGAGCAGAATCGCCTCAAGGCCGTGTAACAGGTGCAGACGCTCGGACTTTTTGCCCAGGTCAAAGTTAATGCGGCGACGCGTGGACTCAATACGCCACTTGACCCACTCGTGCAGAATCTGGCGCACGCCCATAACACGGGGATAGCCGTCGACAAGCACGTTAAAGTTGCACGAGAACGAATCCTGCAGTGTGGTCGAGCGATAGAGCTTGGCCATGAGCTTGTCGGGGTCGACACCGCGCTTAAGGTCGATGGCGATGCGCAGGCCCGAAAGGTCGGTCTCGTCGCGGATGTCAGCGATTTCCTTGACCTTGCCCTCCTTAGAGAGCTTGACGATGCGCTCGATGATGACGTCGGTCTTGGTGGTGTAGGGAATCTCGTACACCTCGATGATGCGCTCTTCGGGAATCCAGCGCCAGCGGGAGCGGATTTGGAAGCTGCCAAGGCCGGTCTCGACAATCTTCTCCATCTCCTCGCGGCGGTAGATGATCTCGCCGCCGGTCGAGAAGTCGGGCATGGGCATGTACTCGAGCAGGTCGCAGTTGGGATCCTGCAGGTAGTGCATCGTGGCGGTGCAGACCTCGTTGAGGTTGAAACCGCAGATGTCGGACGCCATGGCGACGCCGATGCCCTTGTTGGCCGAGACAAGGATATTGGGGAACGTGGTGGGCAGCAGGCGCGGCTCCTTCATGGCGCCGTCGTAGCTGTCGACGAAGTCGACCGGGTCCTTGTCGATGTCCTTGAAGATCTCGGCGCTGATGGGGGAGAGCTTGGCCTCGGTGTAACGCGAGGCGGCGTAGCTCAGGTCGCCCGAATAGTACTTGCCAAAGTTGCCCTTCGACTCCACGAAGGGGGCAAGCAGAGCCTCGTTGCCGGTGGCCAGACGCACCATCGTCTCGTAGATCGCGGCGTCGCCGTGCGGGTTGAGCTTCATGGTCTGACCCACAATGTTGGCGCTCTTCTGACGCTCGCCCTTGAGCAGACCCATCTTGTACATGGTGTAGAGCAGCTTGCGGTGCGAGGGCTTAAAACCGTCGATCTCGGGGAACGCACGCGAGACGTTGACGCTCATGGCGTAGGGCATGTAGTTGACCTCGAGCGTCTGCGTAATCGGCTGGTCGGTGACCTCGGAGTGCAGGCCGATGACGTTCTCGGCGTTAACCTGCTTTTTCTTTGGCTGGGTTTTCGTCTTCTTCTTTGCCACGATTTCCTCTTGAACTTCTTATGGGCCGTCGTTATCGATTTGCTGCTACTGCAGGTCCAACTGGTCCAGGTATTCCTTGCCGTGCTCGGAGATATGGCGCTTGCGGCCTGCCTCGTCGTTGCCCAGCAACAGATTGAACATAGTCTCCATCTTGGTGACGTCCTCGGGCTCCACCTTGATCAGGCGACGTGTCTCGGGGTTCATGGTGGTGAGCCACATCATGTCCGGATCGTTCTCACCAAGACCCTTGGAACGGTTGATGGAGCACTTCTGGTCGCCGATCTCCTTGAGGATGCCGTTCTTCTCGAGCTCGGTGTAGGCAAAGTAGGTCTTCTCTTTGCAGTTGATCTCGTAGAGCGGCGACTCGGCGATATACACGTAGCCCTCGTCGATAAGTGTGGGCACCAGGCGGTAGAGCATGGTGAGCACGAGCGTGCGAATGTGATAACCGTCGACGTCGGCGTCCGTACAGATGATGACTTTGTTCCAGTTGAGGTTGTCCAGGTCGAAGGCACCGAGGTTCTTGATGCGCTTGTCCTTGATCTCCACGCCGCAGCCCAGCACACGCATGAGGTCCATGATGATGTCGGACTTAAAGATGCGTGGATAATCCTCCTTTAGGCAGTTGAGGATTTTGCCTCGGACGGGCATAACACCCTGGAACTCGGCATCGCGCGAGGTGCGAATGGCACCTGCTGCCGAGTCGCCCTCTACGATGTAGATCTCGCGGCGGCTCTTGTCCTTGGAGCGGCAGTCGATGAACTTCTGCACGCGGTTGGCCATGTCGGTCTTCTGCTGCAGGTTGGTCTTGATGCTCTGGCGCGTCTTCTCGGCATTCTCGCGCGAGCGCTTGTTGATGAGCACCTGCTCCATGATCTTGTTGGCGGCATCTTTGTTCTCGATCAGGTAAGTCGAGAGGCGCTCCTTAAAGAAGGCCGTCATGGCCTGCTGGATAAAGCGGTTGTTGATGGCCTTCTTAGTCTGGTTTTCGTAGGACGTCTGGGTGGAGAAGCAGTTGGTCACCAGTACCAGGCAGTCCTGGACGTCCTGCCACTTAATGCCGCTCTCGTTTTTGTTGTACTTGCCCTGTTGCTTAATGTAAGCATCGATGGCACTGGTCAGAGCGCTGCGGGCGGCCTTCTCGGGCGAGCCGCCATTCTCGAGCCACGATGAGTTGTGGTAGTACTCCTGCATCATGAAGGTGCGCGAGAAGCACATGCACGCGGTAATCTTCACGTTGTAGTCGGGCAGGTCCTCGCGGTCGCGACCTCGACGGTCGGCCTCGATAAAGAAGGGCTCGGTAAGGTAGTCGGCACCGACCTTCTCGAGCACGTAGTCCTCGATGCCCTTGGGATAGCAAAAATCCTCTTCGGTAAACTCGCCATCGTCGCCCTCAATGCGCAGGCGGAAGGTCACGTTGGCGTTGACCACGGCCTGGCGGCGCATGGTCTCGCGATACCAATCGTGGGGGATGCTAATGGAGGTAAAAACCTCAAGATCGGGACGCCACTTGATGGTGGTGCCGGTGCGTTCCTCGTCGCTGGGCTCAATCTCGAGTGCCTTCTTTTTGGCGCCGACGACCTTGCCCTTTTTAAAGTGCAGGGAGTACTTGTTGCCGTCGCGCCAGACGGTGACGTCCATGTACTCGGAGGCGTACTGGGTCGCGCATGAGCCCAGGCCGTTGGTACCGAGCGAGAAGTCGTAGTCGCCGCCCTGGTTATTGTTGTATTTGCCGCCGGCGTAGAGCTCGCAAAAGACGAGTTCCCAGTTAAAGCGCTTCTCGGAGGGGTTCCAGTCGAGCGGGCAGCCGCGGCCGTTGTCCTCTACCTGAATGGAACCATCGCGAAAGGCGGTAAGGGTGATGAGCTTGCCGTAGCCCTGGCGCGCCTCGTCAACGGCGTTGGACAGGATCTCGAAGGCGGCATGCGCGCAGCCGTCGAGCCCGTCCGAGCCAAAGATAACGGCGGGGCGCAGGCGTACGCGCTCCTCGTCCTTGAGCTGACGAATACTGTCGTTACCATAGTTTGCGGTGTTTTTTGCCATACTCGCTCTCTCGGTGCTCCCTTGCTGCGTTTAAGTCATATAGATAGTCAAGGTAGCATAGCCCAGCCCACAGACGATTCCAACCAACACGAAATCCATCGAACAATCGTTCGATTAGATAATGAATGCTTGGAATGCGGGGGGGGGACCTGTCCTGTCCTATCCAAACATCTGCGGCAGGTCGATGAAGACGGTTCGATCGCTTTCGCCAGCTTCGAAGCCCGAACGGGAGAAGAATCCATAGCGATGGCACTTGAGCCCCGTTGCCTCGACTTGGGCGATTTCCTCGTCGACCATTTTTTGCGTGATGGGGGATTTGCGGAACTTTGCTTCGTAGAATGCGTAGCCCTCGGGGTCTTGCGTTACCACGTCGAATTCGCCGCTCGTTTTGTTTGCGGGATCGTCGTACCAGTACTTGCCTATGGCGTCGAAAGCCGGTTCGATCTTGCCGGTCCTGTTCTGCCGTACGAGGTATTGACGACAGATCTCCTCGAACATATGAGGAACGTAGTTTTCCTCGAAGTCTTGGAAGACGTGACGATCATAGAAGACTTCCGGGTCGAGCAGCTGACGCGCTGAGGCATTGCGGAAAACATAGCGATAGTAAAAGAGCGAAAGCGGATCCACTACAAAGTAGCCAGACTTGCGCTTGTTCGTAGGGTCGTTGATGGGTGCACGCTTTTGGACGATTTCGAGTGACATGAGCTTGTCGAGCACGTCTGCCATGGCCGGACCGCTCGAGACGTGCGACTGTGCCAGCACGTCCCCCCAACGGGAGTAACCTTGTGCGAGAGCCCCGAAAACTTCGTTGGCGTTGGTCATCTTCGAGATCTCGGCGTTGAGATAGGATGGCACCTCGCTTTCTAAGCGGGCGCCAGGTTCCGTGACGAGCTCGATGATGTTGTCGCGTACGCTTTGGGATTGATCGATGAGGCGATTGTAAAAGGGGATGCCGCCAAAAACGCTATAGAGCCGCACCTTGTCCTCGGGCGAGAACGCGGGATAGAACTTCGCAGCGTCAAAGTAATCCATGGGCTTAAGCTCAAGCGCGAGATCAATTCGCCCGTAGAGGGGGCTTTCATGCTCGATGAGGGATTTCATAATCTCAACGTAGGAGCCGCACAGGACAATGTTTAAACGTGAGTCTTCCCTGTGGGCGTCGATTGAGGTCTGAAGAATGCTGTCCAAGCCTTTAACCGCATCTCTCAAGTAGGGGTATTCGTCGAGAACGAGGGTAATGTTCTTGTCTTTGGCTTGGGCAAACAGAAATTCGATGAGCTCGCGGATGCCTGTGAAGGCGAGCGGAGGAAAGTTCAGCGCTTCAGCAACAAGGACGGACAGACTCTCGAGGTTGTCTGCCTCGGAGGTTTGGCGACACTCGTAATAGACCGTTGCGACGTCCGGCAAATCGGTTAGCGCCTGCTTGATGAGCTCACTTTTTCCGACGCGACGCCTGCCGTAAATGAGAACATTGCGCTGCTCAGTTACTTTGAGCGTTTTCTTAATACGGGTGAGTTCACGCTCCCTGCCAATGAATTCCACTTACTCGGTTCCTTCCGACTCGGTTTTGTCCGAGTTAATTGTATCGCATGAATCAGTTTATGCTCGAGTTTACTCGGACAAAACCGAGTCGGTTCTGACCGAGTAAATTTGAAGGCGGCCGAATGCGTCTTGCTGCGTTTGCGGTTGGATACGTTGTCGAAAACGTGTCGTGCGGATTGTTGGATCGAATCGAACATTGGGACAGACGTCTCGTTTTATGGGCCGGGGGCGTGCATGTGCGAGTTCTTTTGGCCCATAAGGAACGCTGGTGGGTCGTTATTTGGGCCACGGGTCACTTCGCCGGCGCCGTGTTTCGTCATACGCTCATAGTGGAAGCCGATGCCACGGGGTCGACTTGGGACTCGGGCAATGGATGAGCTGCAAGCCGAAAGGAGCGGTGAGAATGATGAGGCCCATGACAAAGAAACTGCTGTTAGGAATTCCCACCGTGACGCTTTCGGCCGTGCTGGCGTGTACAGTGGCCGGCTGTGGCGGTAGTGCTCCGAGCGGCTCGCCTGGCGGTTCGGGCGGCAGCGCGCCTGTGCAGGAAAAGCCCAGGGCCTATGATTCGCAGACGGTCGAGGTGGCAGGCATTACCTATGAGTCGGTGGCTCACGGTACGTTCTATCGCGGCGATGCCAAGCTGCAGGACGGCTTTTACCTGCACATCAAGATCACCAACAACAACACAAAGAACAGGACGTTCAGTTCCTTTAACGTGCATGCTGCCCAGGGCGATCTTGAGGCAGGCGACCCGTTGTTTACTTCCGGCAAGGCGGCCGTGCTCGACTACGTTGCAAGCGAGGCTCCCGATGAGCTGCACGAGGGCATCGACCTTTCCGAGAGGCCAGATATCGGCCCGGGCGAGACCGTTGAGTACGTGTATTTCTGGGCGCCCAAGACGGCGTACTACGGGCCCATCACTGTCGAGTTCGTAGACGCTTATGCCCCCGCCAAGAATCATGAGGCCATGCACTTTGACACCACGGGATGCGAGACCAAGGAGTTCAAGGCGGCCGGCGGCGTGGCCGATTCTGGCGAGAAGGCAGATTTAACGGGCATCGACTGCGCATCGTACAGCATCGAGGCCGCCGATGGGTACACGCTGGATTCGTCCGACGAAGAGCGCGAAAAGGCAAACTTCTTCCACGACGAGACTGGAGGACGCCTGAACATCAGCATCTTCCCGCGCTCGCCGGAGGAAGAGGTTGCAAGCCTAGAGCAGGTCTACGAAGGCAAGGAGACAACAACCGACCAGGTCGAGTACAACGGCATAACGTGGCTGCGCTTTACCGGTCCCGACAACGGCCATACGCTGTTTGCGACGGCTCCCGCGACGGGCGAGACCGTCCGCGTGTCGATTGGCTGGAAGATCGATTGGGACGCCGCCGCGCCCATGATGGAGGCATTGAAGCTCAAGTAGCGGGTTGCGATTCCCATGTCAGGCGACTCATGGCTGGCTCCGAGTTATCGGGGCCAGCCCCTTTTGGTGTTCGATGAGCCGAGTCGGCGTCTCTCACAAAAGTAACTAGGAGCTAGCGAGACCTATCCGAATTGACCTCATTGGCGGTGTCTTTTTCGAGCGCCGTGCGGCGGGCGCTGTAGGCGATGAGGCCGGCGCCTGCCGCGGCGAGTGCTGTAGCGGCTGCCGTAAGGGGAGCATTGACATCGCCCGTGCCAGCGAGCGCGCCCGCTTTTCCGGAGCGCTTGTTATTGCTGTGGTCCTTGCCACTGCCGGAGCTCCTTCCGCCGGAGCCGCCGCCCTCGTCGGTACCGCCGCCACTCGAGCCGCCATCGTCGTCTGCTGTCATCGGGGCGTCGTGAAGCCCCGTCGTATCCGCGTTGTCGCATACGCCGACCTGAACTTCTGAGCGTTCGCATGCCGCGTCGGGCACATGAAGCTCGTGCAGTACGGCACCCAGCGCCGGGTTTGCGCCCAGTCGAATTTCCTCGAGCGTTACGGGATCGAGCGCCACCAGATTACGCGCCTTCGCATACAGCGTTACACGTTTGCCCACCTCGTCGCTCCAACTCTCGGGGATGGCGAAGCTCATGCGGAACTGTGCCGTGCAACCCGGTGCCAGCACGGCGTTGCCACTGTCGGCTACCAGCGGGTGCGTTGCAAAATGTGCGCCCAGCGTCTCGAGCGTGTACTTCACGTGTGTCATGTCGTTGGCCGAAGCGTCCTCGGCAAGCTCTGGATCGTAGATCGATGCCATGCGTGCGTTCACTCCGAACCCGATGGATGCGCTGGAGAACGGCTGACTGGAGCCCTCTCGGTACAGATCGATCGTGCCGGCGGTCAGCAAGGTGTTGCCGTCGTTTCGCACCGTGACCATGAAGGATTCGCCTGCTGCTCCGGGCACCACCGCGCCCGAGGTAGCGACTGCGCCCGTCGGAGTGGCACACGCCACCAAGGGCACTTCGATGCCGTGTAGTTCTGCCTCGCTCTTCTCCGCGCTCACAATGTGCGTGGCGAGCGCGGAGAGCATGCTCCCCGACGTCAAAAATGTCGTTATCTGATCGACGGGATGGTCCAGCTCGCACATCACGAACGGCTCCGTGAACAGATCGCCTGCCAAGGTGCTGGCGAAGATGCGGAAGTGCTTGCCCATCACTGCTACCGGGTTGCCTTCTTCGTCGTAGGTTTGTCCCACCTTGCCATCGGTGTTCTCTACATAGAGCACGCACCTGCCGTTGTTGCTTACGCTAAACGATGCCGGGCCGCAGCCTGCGGCACCCACGGGCTGCGTTGCAAATACCGATGCGCCTCGCGTCCAAGTAATATGCTGCAGTTGCTCGTTGACGGTAGCCAAAAAGCCCGTGTGCTGCGGCCACGGCACCGCGTGGGGTACTGTGGCATCTGGCGACATAACGCCCCAGCCCGCAATGGACTGGCCGATCACGGCGTACGATGCACAGCCACAACCGCCTGCGGTCTCGTATGCAACGGGCACCACCATTTTGCCGTTGATATTCTCGGGCGCGCCGAGCTCGATGCTCGACGGTGCCTGCGGAAAGCGGAGAACTTGGCGGAACGTCAGGCTGTCGCCCGAAACGTCCGACCACAGGGTAAAGCACTCCAGCGCAACCTCGGCCTCGCTGCCGAGCGCCTTTTCTGCGGTGGTTCCGCGGCGGTGGAGGTAGGCGCCCGACAGGCGCCCGTTGACAAGTGTCTTGCCCACCGTGATGCGTGGGCACTGCAGGCAATGGTAGCCATCCTCCTGAAGGCGGCCGCGCGAGATGCTGCGCCACGACGTGTGCGATACCACGCGAACTCCGTCGTTGCTTATGCGCAGGCGCACAACGGACAGTATGCCGGCTGTGCTTGCCATATCGAAAAGGGTGTCGTCGCCGGCGGGGCGCTCGCCCGAGACCAGCAGCACGTAGGCGTCCTGGTTTCCTCTTCCGTCCGTATATTCCACTACGTCGAAGTCGTAATCGTAAATGCTGTCGCGCTCCACGTCGCCCTCGCCAAACCCAAGGGGAAAGTCCACAGGCGTGGGAGCGGACCACGTTCCGTTTGCCTTTGTGTGTACCACCAGGCGCGAGCGACCATTGTCGCCGTAGCGCACCGAGGCGATACGGAACAGGCATTCTACGCCGGCAATCATTGCCAGCTTCATGTGGGCTTCGCTGAGCACGCCAGCAAACAGCACGTTGTCGCTCGAGGGCTTGATGCCGCCACGCTCGTCCTCCGACACGCCGGCAGAATCGGCGTTCGGGTCGGCAGCGGTGTTCGTTGCCTGACCGATGTAGGTGTACTCATACATCGGCGCGGCGTTTTCGTCGTTCTCCATCAGCACGTGGACGAAATGCTCGATCTGTCCCGTGTCGTCGCTTTCTGCATCCGCCTCGAGCTCAATGCGCGTGACCGCTTGATCCCAATCGCGCACGACAGGCGCGGCGTTTACGGCAGTGGCCTTAACCTCGGCGCGTGCGAGCAGTTCGGCGTTGGTGACGATGGTGGCCGATGCGATAAATTGCGGCACGCCGCCCGCCTCAATGTTGCCGGCCGAGCCGAAGCAGGCATCCAGCGTATAAGGCGTATCTCCATCCAATGCGAGCTCAGAGCGCTGGAGCACATACTGGTCGCCATTGTTCACCGACATATTCCACGAATCGATGAGTGTGGGCCACGACCCCGACCAAGCCTTGGTGGTCCACTTGAACATTACGAACTGGAGTATTACATCGACATCGACGTCTGCACCTACACGCAGTCGCGGAAGCTGGTGTCCATTTGCCTTTTCGTACCCAATGAACAGCGTGAGGGATGCGGCGCCGCGCACGGCAGACGAAGCGACGCCTGCAACGCCGGCGCCAAAGGTGACGGCAAGCCCGATCTGGATGGTGAACGAGCCCGACGTGTTTGAATAGTCGAGCGAAATGTTTTTAAAAAACGCCGCGCCGCTGCCGTGCGTGTGGGCACCCACGGCGAGCGCCAGTTTTGGCAGCACCCAGGGGTTGACGTTTAGGAAAAATGGCACCGGTCCCAAGGTGAACTGCTCGGTCCAATTGAGGTCGGTTCTTACCTGGAAGAGGGCCTTAATATTGCCGTATGCGGGGTCGTTGTTGTTACCCCAGGTTTTGCCCACCCAATCGTAGGCGAGCGAGCCGTAAAGCTGTGTGGCGATATCCATCGTGAACAGCGGCGTGCAATGGTGGCGAAGGAGCTTGGTGTTTCTTGGATCGGTGCCCGAACCGGCACTCATCCTCTTGTACTGATTCCACTTCCCCTCCATCTCGTCGAGGTAGCGGTTTGCCTGCTTGGCGCCCGACTCACGCGGCGATTTCTTCCAGTATTCCGGATCAGGGTTGCCCGAATCGTTCATATAGCTGGCTGGTTTGTATCCTCCGCCAAACAGCACGTATCCAGCAAACGAGAAATCGAAGAGGATCGGAAATGTGGGCATCCAACACGTGAACTTATTGCCGCCGATGCCGGGAAACGCCGCGGGGAAATCAAACGGAGTGATCTCTTGGTCCATGGTGGTGGGGACGATAGTGGTCGATCCGGATTCCGCCTTTGCCGCCGGCGCAGTGACAACGGCCATGGGGGAGGAGAGTGTGTAGGTTTTGCCCTGGTAGTCGAGGACAAAGCGCAGCTTGCATCCTTCTTCCAGAAGGCTCGATGCCGCGTCGAGGAACGTGTCTTCGAGCGTGAACGTCGCCAGATTATCCGCGCCCGATGCGCTGGCCTTGATCTGGCCGATCTGCGTGACGGTTTCGGTTGAGCTGCCCGCAGAGGGCATCACTTTATTGATATGCAACGTTGCCTGCCCGCCCTGCGGCAGATGAGCCTGCACGGTAAAAGCGTGCGTGTCGGGCTGGTCGTTTGCTGCTTCGTCCGCTGGCATTGCCATAAACGTGGCGTCGGCGTACTGGATGTCCCATTCGTCGAACGTGAGCTGTCGAAAGTACGGCTCGCCATCGGAGAGCGGACGTGTGGGTGCGGTAATAGCGGTGCCGCCCTGGATACGCGCAAGGGGAATCTCGACATCGCGGTAGCCTGCCATGCTAATGGAGATGCCGCCGTTAAAGTCGTACGCGTCGAGAAGCGTTGCCTCGTCCACGTAGCCTTCTGAAAGAGGGGCGACCTCAAAGATGGCCGTGCCTTCGTCATCGGTCGTGGCGGTGAGCTGCTTGCCTGCGGCATAGCGCGATATGAGCGTGACCTGGGCACCCGTGATGGGCGTATTCTTGTTGGCGACGTCGACCACGACCACACCGAACATGGTGCGCGAGAGAACGAGCACCCTGAAGGGGTCTTTTTCGTCGGCATGGGCTTCGGTGGGTGCGAACGGCAATATGAAGGCGTTTGCGCTTCCCGGCACGCGCGGCATCATAATGCTCGCTAACGAGGACACTCCGGCGACAAGTAACGAACGGCGATCAAGCATCTTGGGCTCCCATCCCGCAAGTATCGGTGGAAATAATCCAATTTTGCGAGAAGGCTCCCCGTGGCGGTAGTGCCGTTCAAGGGTCAAAATGTCCAAATTGATCGAGCGAAGCGCCGGGTTCCGGAACGCGTTCGATGCGCTTGGTAGTCCGGTCGCTAACGTAACATATGCGCGACCAGCTCGGCGCGTGTGCCGATGCCAAGCTTTGCGTATACGCCGGATAGGCGGTTTTTGACGGTGCCCGGCGATACTCCCATATGGCGTGCGATTTCGGCGTTGGTCCACCCACGACAGGCGAGCATGGCCATGGTGAATTCCGTGGTCGTTAGATCGTCGGCAACGTCCTCGCCCGAATCGGGGTTGTGGATGCGCCGCCAGCCGTAGCTGAAGCGGTACGTGATCTCGATGATGCGCGCGAAGTCGTCAGGGTATTGCGTTTTTAGGCATGCCTCGATAAGCCCCTGTAAAAGGCCGTGATGCTCGCCAATGAGCTCAATAAGGCCGTCGGGGCGCGCAATGTTCCAAGCAACTCCGAAGTGCGTTTTTGCGGCGTCGATGTCCTTGAGGCTCATGCATGCCATGGAAGCTGCCAAGTGCAGGAACAGCTCCGAGATGGGATAACTTCCCTGTTTCATGATCAGGGCGTTTTCCGCCATGCCCAGGCTGCGGCCATATTCGCCGCGCAGGTACAGGGCATGCGCCATCACGTAGCTGGCGAACAGGCGCAGACCTTCGGGCAGATGCGCCGCAAGCGGATAAAACTCTTCGGCGGAATACGGGGAAGGCAAGTGCAGCAGGACGCTCGCGGCCGAGGCGAACAGGATATGTGTGGCGTGGACGGCGGGCGACTCTTCGTCAGCCGGCGTATCGAGGATGCCAGCAAGGCACCGGCGGGCGTCGGCGATACGGTTGAGCGACAGGCTGGCGTATCCGCAGATAAAGCATGCGGAATAGCACAGCGCGGGATCGGTGGCGTCAAGATAGGGGCGCGCCGTCTTGGCAGCGAGGGCGGCCTGTCCGCGAAAGTACAGCGCTTCTGCCGTGGCGATGGTGCGTGAATCGGGGTCGGAAATGCCTGCAACCGCAGCGTCAATCTGCCCCGGCACAAAGGCGGTGCACATCAACGGCATGGGAACGCATAGGTAGCCATCGCAGTCCATCTTCCATCTCCCAACAGCTGGCAACAATGCAGCAATTGTACTCCTGTTGCTCGGGACCCCTTTCGTTTTACTGTTCGGTTAACGCTGCGGATCGTTTTGGAAGGCTTACGAGCATGGTGGTCCCGCTCTCGGAACTTGCTTCGACCTCTACCGTGCCACCGTGAAGCGCTGCAATCTCCCAAACAAGCGCTAGCCCGAGTCCTGCGCCGCCGTATGCCCTGCTGCGGGATTTGTCTAGACGAAAGAACGGCTGGAAGATGCTCTCACGGTACTGCTTGGGTATTCCCGGGCCCTGGTCCTCGACTCGCAGGAACACATGGCTGTCGTTGTCGCAGATGGAGACGTTGACAGTCGAGCCGGTGCGGCTGTAACGGATGGCATTTTCGACCAGGTTAAACACCAGCCGATAGAGGAGCGTGTCGCTCCCGATTACTAAAGCGTCTCCAGCACAATTGAGGGCTATGCCCTTATTTTCGGCAAGTGGCGCAAGGTCGGTGAGGACCTCTTCGGACAAAGGACCAAGTTCCACATCGTCCTCGCAAGGGACGCTGCGGAGCTCACTCATCTCGAGCAATACCTTGGCCATTCGAGACATGCGCTCGGTTTGTTCTTGTAGCAGGCCGAGCAGCTCGGCTGTTTCGGGTTGCAAACCGGAGTGCTCGGAGATGAATAGTTCAATCTGTGCCTGCATAAGGGCGAGCGGGGTGCGCAACTCGTGCGCGGCGTTGCCGGTAAACTGACGCTGTGCAGAGAACCCTTCGTCGAGTCGGCCAATCATATCGTTGAATGAGGCGCTGCATCGCTGCAGTTCGGTGGGTACATCTTTGCTGAGTCTGATTTCGCTTAGGTTGTCAGGCTGCACGCGCTCAACCTGGGCTGCAAAAGCCCGTAGCGGTTTGAGTGCATGGCCGCTCACAAAGTATGCCAACACGCCGCCAAGGAGTGTGATTCCAGCCGTGATACACCAGGTTGTCGTGCCAAAAGACTCCTGTGCGTCGTTTACGACGATCGTGACCTCGTCATCGAGGGACGCTTTCGTTGGGTCGAACGCCTGGGACGAATCTTCGCCGGTTGCGTTAAAGGCCGAGATATTACTGCCGATGGCATCCATATAGCGCATGCCCGTATAGCCGACCAGGCAGTTCGTCAGCACGCATGCCGCACACGTGAGCAGTGCCGTCATAATCGTTATGCGCCATTGCAGCGAAAGCCTTTTCATTCGCTATCCTCCATAACGTAGCCCTCTCCAATCCGATTGCGAATCGGATCGTATCCCAAAGCGCTGCGTAGCTTTTTGCGGAGTGACGAGATGTGAACGCGGGTTGCGTTGCTAAAGCTGTTCACGGTGCTATCCCAAACGTGCTCTATAAGCTCCTCTTGGCTTACCGGTCGCCCCTGATTAAGCATCAGATATTCCAAGATTCCCGTTTCCTTGCGCGTAAGAGATAACGCCTCGCTGTCCACGGAAGCGATGCGCGCCTTGGTGTCAAAGCGGAGCTTTCCGCAGGCTAAAACTATGTCGCTTTGTGTAAAGCGTCTGAGGGTAAGGCTGCGAATCCTTGCCGCAAGCTCGTCCAGATGAAACGGCTTGGTGAGGTAATCGTTGGCGCCGGCATCGAGTCCGGCGACTTTATCGGATACTCCGCCACGTGCGGACAGAATCAGTACCTTAGTCTCGCAGTCAGTTTTCCTAAGTTCCCTGAGTACGGTCATGCCGTCGATACGGGGAAGGTTGAGGTCGAGCACCACGAGGTCGAAGGCCTCAACGTCCAGTAGGTCGAGCGCCTCCTGTCCGTCGTGACAGCAGTCGACGCTGTACGCCAAGTTTCGCAAGCTGCGCGCGATTGCATCGCACAGTGCTCGCTCGTCTTCGACGATCAAAATACGCATAACAGTCTCCCTGCACATTCCAAATCGCGCTTAACACGGATTTTATAGTCGATATGGTCCAATGGTCGCGTAACGAAAGGAGTGGTCAGGTTGTTCAAAGCGATAAAACCTGTAATGCAGGTTGCGTTGCTGATCGTCGGTGTGGCTATGGTGTGCTTTGGCGTTATGCGTGGCGAGGCGGATGCCGTGCTGGCCAAGGCGATTAGGCTGTGCTTGGAGTGTATCGGAATTGGATAAAAGAGAAAACACTGTGTCGCATGTTTTGGCCAGATTTCGCGGATTCATTCAGTCGGCGGCAACGCTTATTACCAACATTCACCTGCCAAACTTTGCCAAAGGCGGCATCTATCAGGGCGCGGGAAAAACAGTCTGCGTACCCGGGCTTAACTGCTATTCGTGCCCCGCGGCATCGGGTGCGTGCCCCATCGGGTCGTTCCAGTCGGTGGTAGGTTCATCCAAGTTCAACTTCTCCTACTACGTTACCGGTACGCTCATTTTGCTCGGCGTGCTGCTGGGACGATTTGTATGCGGGTTTTTGTGCCCGTTTGGCTGGCTGCAGGAACTGCTTCATAAGATTCCCGGCAAAAAGCTTTCGACAAAAAAGCTCAAGGCGCTTACGTATATCAAATACGTTGTGCTGCTGTTTGCTGTGGTATTGCTGCCTGTGCTGGTGGTCAACGACCTGGGGATGGGAGATCCGTTCTTTTGCAAATACGTCTGTCCGCAGGGTGTGCTCGAGGGCGCCATTCCGCTGGCCATCGCCAATGCCGGCATTCGATCTGCGTTGGGACATCTCTTTACTTGGAAACTTGCCGTTCTCATTGCCGTGGTAGTGCTGAGCGTTTTGTTCTACCGCCCCTTCTGCAAATGGATTTGCCCGCTCGGCGCATTCTATGCGCTCATGAATAGGGTGTCCTTGTTGGGGATTCAGGTTGACGCGTGCAAATGTGTCTCGTGCGGCAAGTGCTCAAAGGTTTGTCAGATGGACGTTGATGTGGTCCGCGCGCCCAATCATGCCGAATGTATCCGGTGCGGAAAGTGCATCGGGGCCTGTCCTGTCGATGCCATCAGCTATCGCTATGGCCTGGATGTGTCGGCGGAAAAGCTTCCCTTGACCGCCGATAAAAAGTAAACAAGCTTCGACAAAACGGAGGAATGACTATGAAGCTTTCTAAGATTGCGGCCCTGTTTATGGTGCCGGTATTGGCCTTGTGCCTTGTGGCATGTTCGGCGCCCGGTGGCAATGCGAGCGAATCTGCGAGCTCCGATCCTAAGATCGCAGAACTCACTGCGCAGAAGCCGGCCAATGCCGACGAGGCCGCCGAGTTGTATGCAAAACTCATGCAGAAGGAGAACGAGATCTTTTCGAGTGATAACGCGCTGTGGGAAAAGGTATTTAATGCGGCAAATAAAGACTCGGCAATGATTGAGGACGGCAGCAATTACGGCGATTTTCTGCTCAAGACCATCGACGGCGCCAAGGATGAGTTCACGGCGGATGAGCTTAAGACACTCAAGGCCGGTGCACAGCAGATCAAGGAGATCGAGGACAAGCTCGAGAGCCTGGAGAAGGAGTTCCCCGGCTGTGGAAGCACGCCGAGTGCAGGCGAGAGCGTCGACGCTTCGACCGCTGGCATGACGGCTGGTGCCAATGCTTCGAGCGAGGCGACGAAGTTCCCCAGCTTTACGGGCAAGGACCTGGATGGCAACGACGTGAACAGCGACGAGCTGTTCTCTAAGAACAAGGTCACCGTCATGAACTTCTGGTTCACCACTTGCAAGCCGTGCGTGGGTGAGTTGGGCGACCTTGAGGACCTGAATAAGGAGCTTGCCAAGAAGGGCGGCCAGGTCGTGGGTGTCAATTCCTTTACGCTCGATGGCAACAAGGGCGAGATTGCAGATGCCAAGGACGTGCTGAGCAAGAAGGGCGTGACATATAAGAACATCTGGTTCAAGTCGGATAGCGAGGCCGGTAAGTTTACGTCAAATTTGTTCTCGTTCCCGACGACGTATGTCATCGATCAGAATGGCAACATCGTAGGGGATCCAATCGTGGGAGCCATCAGCTCCGCCGAGCAGCGCGCAGCACTCAACAAACTTATCGACCAGGCGATTGCAAATAGCGAGCAGTAGAAAACGCGTAAAGCATAGCGATGATCGTGTGTCGCTGTGCGAAGTAGTCCGCTGCTTTTCAAGATAAGCTCCACCATATAGAGGCCCCACTTGGGGCCTCTTCTTTTGGGCGCCATCCCGTTCGTTTTTTGATGCGGTTCCCTACATTCCTCACTGGTGCCGGCAAAAAATGGGGATAGAGTAGGACAAACGCGTCGAATACGAACGGCGGAGGAGAGCGGGTGAACGTGCCCGCGTGGGAGAGGTTGCCGTCCATGCTGGAGCTCAAAGGTATTTGCAAAAGATACGTTACGCAGTCGTTTACGCAAGTGGCGCTCGATAACGTGAGCCTGGCTTTTCGCGATAACGAGTTCGTGGCCATTTTGGGTCCCTCGGGCTCGGGTAAAACCACGATGCTCAACGTTATCGGTGGGCTCGATCATTTCGATTCCGGCGACCTGCTCATCGACGGCATCTCGACCAAGGACTTTCGCGATCGCGATTGGGATGCCTACCGCAACAACCGCATCGGCTTTGTGTTCCAAAGCTATAACCTCATTCCGCATCAGACCATTTTGGAAAACGTGGAGCTGGCGCTCACGCTCACAGGCGTGGGGCATGCCGAGCGCCGCCAGCGTGCGCGCGAGGCGTTGGAGAAAGTTGGCCTGGGCGAGCACGTTAACAAACGCCCGAGCCAGCTTTCCGGCGGACAGATGCAGCGCGTGGCCATCGCCCGCGCCCTGATCAACGATCCCGAGATTGTGCTGGCAGACGAGCCGACCGGCGCCCTGGACTCAACGACATCCGTGCAGGTCATGGATTTGCTCAAAGACGTTGCGCGCGACCGTCTGGTCATCATGGTCACGCACAATCCCGAGCTGGCGTACCAGTACGCCACGCGCATCGTCAACCTGGCGGACGGCAAGATCACCGATGATTCCGACCCCTTTGATGTCGCTGACGCCACGCGCCGCGAGGCCAAGCCTACGCGCAAAACCTCGATGAGCTTTGTGACAGCGCTGGGGCTTTCTGCCCGAAACCTCATGACCAAGAAGGGCCGCACGGCCATGACGGCCTTTGCGGGGTCGATTGGCATTATCGGTATTGCGGCGATCCTGGCGCTGTCCAATGGCGTAAACGGCTACATCAAAAAGGTCGAGGAGGACACGCTCTCGAGCTACCCGCTTACGATCTCCAAGCAGGACTACGACCTGTCGTCCATGATGGGCGGGCAGGGGGCCGCGGACGACGATATGTCCAAGAACGAGGGCTCGTCCGACGACAGTGCCGGCGGCAAGGCTAAGGGAACCGATAAGATTCCTGTGGTCACGGCCGTAAAGGATATGTTTGCGAGCGTTAAGTCTAACGACATGACAAGCTTTAAGGCATGGCTCGATGCCGGTGGCGACGGCATCGATAAAGAGGTCAACGCCATTCAGTACGGCTACGGTGTATCGCCGGTTGTCTATCGTGCCGGCAAGGGCGATGAGAAGCCTGTTCGGCTGGTGCCCAACGCTATGACCGAGGCCATGAGCGGAGGCGCGAGCTCGGCGGCAACGGTGAGCATGGAATCCATGGGAACCTCGGTCTTTAACGAGATGATCGACGACCAGAGCCTGCTCGACAGCCAGTACGATGTCGTGGCGGGGCATTGGCCTACGTCTGCTAACGAAGCCGTGATGGTGCTTTCGAGCCGTGGCGCGGTGGGCGACTACACGCTCTACAGCATCGGTGCGCTGGATATCAATGAGCTCAACGATCTGGTAAACAGTGCTATGACGGCTGACGGTGGGGTCGAAACGCCCGAGACCGGCACCGAATTTACCTACGACGATGCGCTGTCCACGACGTTTAAGGTGCTGTCGCCGGCCGATGCGTATCGCAAAAACGAAGAGACCGGCATGTGGACTGACATGTCTGACGATGCCGACTTTATGACGGCCAAGGTTGCCGACGGTATTGACGTGCGCATTGTGGGCGTGGTGCGACCTAACGAGACGGCCAATGCGAGCGCATTGACCCCGGGCATTGCCTATACGCATGCACTAACTCGTCAGCTTATGGAGCGCGCCGCCGATTCGCAGATTGTGCAGGAGCAACTCGCCCGCCCCGAGACGGATGTCTTTACGGGCAAAACCTTCGACGAACTGCAAGGCGAGGCCAAGCAAGGCGTTGATCTGGGCAGCATGTTCAGTGTGGACGAGGCGGCGCTCAAGAGCGCGTTCTCGTTCGATACCTCCGCGCTCTCGGGTGTTGCCGGCGGTATGGACCTGTCGGGTCTTGACTTGTCCGGGCTGGACATTGACCTTTCGGGCGTTGGCAAGGACATCGACTTCAGCGACATCATGGCAAAAGCGCCAACCCCAGATTTCTCGGGTATCTTTGACGGTCTGGAACTCACGCCCGAGCAAATGCAGCAGGTGGGAACACTAGCCAACCAGCTGTTTGAGGGCTTTTTGCAGTCTGATCAGTTTAAGGCGCTGTCACCCGAGGATCTTAAAGACGCGGCAAAGCTCGCTGCCGCATTCTCGACGTATCTTGAGAGTGATGCCACGGCGCAGCAATACCTGACACAGCTCAAGGCACTCGGTGGCGATGCCCTGGCCGAGCGCCTGCAACAGACGATGACCGACTATGTGCAAAAGCAGCTGGCTCCGTATCTGCAGCAGGCTATGGATCAGGTGATGAAGTCGATCAGCGATCAGATTGCGGCGACGGTGTCAACTCAGCTCAAGGCAGGCGCGGCAGGGCTTATGGACCAGATGGCGACGCAGATGTCTTCGAGTTTTGCTAACCTGGCGAGCGCCATGCGCGTGGATGCGAGTGCCTTTACTCGTGCCATTCACTTCAACATGGACGCCGAGGACCTGAGTTCGCTCATGATGAGCTATGCCAAGGCGTCGAAGCTCACCTACGACAACAATCTGACCACGTTGGGCTATGCGGACGAGGCAGATCCCATCTCGGTCAAGATTTTCCCGCGCGACTTTGAGGCCAAGGAGCGCGTGCTCGATCACATCGACGCGTACAACAAGCAGGTCAAAGCCGCCGGCCACGATAATCGGGCAATTTCGTACACCGACTACATGGGCATCATCATGGGTTCGGTAACCGACATCGTGAACACCATCAGCTTGGTGCTCATCGCATTCGTAAGCATCAGCCTGGTGGTGAGTTCCATCATGATCGGCATCATCACGTACATCAGCGTGCTGGAGCGCAAAAAGGAGATTGGCATTCTGCGTGCGATTGGCGCGTCGAAGCGTAACGTGGCAAACGTGTTCAACGCCGAGACCTTTATCGAGGGCCTCATTGCCGGCGTCTTTGCTGTTGTCGTCGTGGTGGCCGTGAGCTTCCCGGTCAATGCTTGGGCGCTTACGGCCAAACAGGTCCCCAACCTGATGAGCCTGCCCGTGCAGGATGCGCTGGTGCTCATTGCAATTTCGGTGCTGCTGACGGTTGTCGCTGGCCTGCTGCCGGCCCGCAGCGCATCCAAAAAAGACCCCGTGGAAGCCCTGCGCTCCGAATAATGCGACAAAGGGGCGGTCCCTTTGTCACGTTCGTTGATATGAGAGAAGAGTAGATGATCCTTTCGCTGGCCCCTATGGAGGGGATTACCGGGCATGTGTTCCGTCGCGTGCATGCGGAGTGCTTCGGCGCGCTCGATTGCTATTACACGCCGTTTTTGCCGCCGCCGCGGGTGGGAAACCGCTTTGGCGGCAAGGCGTTTAAGGAGATCGATCCTGCCAATAACCAGGGGCTCAACGTGGTGCCTCAGCTGATGTCCAAGAACGCGGACGAGTTTGTGTGGGCGGCACAGGTGCTCGCCGACATGGGCTACCGCGAGGTCAATCTCAACCTGGGTTGCCCCTCGGGAACGGTTGTTGCCAAGGGCAAGGGCTCGGGTTTCTTGCGTAATCTCGACGAGCTCGAGGCGTTCTTAAGCGATGTGTGCGAGCGGTCGCCGTTGCCGGTATCGGTAAAGACCAGGCTGGGGTTGGAGAGCGACGACGAATACGAGCGCGTGCTCGATCTGTATTGCCGCATGCCGCTGGCAGAGCTGATTGTGCACCCGCGCGTGCAAAAGGACCGCTATACGGGCTCGCCGCGCAAGGAGTTCTATGGCGAAACGCTGGAGCGTGCGCCGTTTCCGGTCGCCTATAACGGTGACATTTTTGATCTTGAGGATATGGATGCGCTGGTGGAGGCCTATTCCGGCACGCGCCATGTAATGCTGGGGCGCGGCCTCCTCGCGAACCCCGCGCTGGCTCGCATGGTCAAGGGTGGCCCTGCTGCCACGGCTGCTGAGCTGCAGCGCTTCCACGACACGCTGTTTGCGGCCTATGCAGAAGAGATTGGCGGTAACGCGGTCTTTCGTATGAAGGAGTGGTGGTTCTACGCCAAGTGCGCTTTCGCCGACCCCGCTACCGTTCACAAGCTCGTACGCAAGACTAAAAAGGTCGACGAATATCGCGCCGCCGTCGAGCGCGTCTTTCGCGAGCAGCCACTTGCACTCATAGCTCGCTTCCACGGCTAGTTGGTCGTTGGGGACGTTCTTTAACGACTAGTCATTTAAGAACGTCCCCAATGACTAGCTATAAAAAGTTGTACACCAGCATCCAAAGATGTCGAAAAATGTCGACTTTGGATGCTAGCGTACATGTTTGGGTCGGCGGGGGAGTTGAGTCTAGGCAATCATTGCATCGAGCGTGATGAGCTCTCTGAGTTGCTCCGTGCGTGTTTGCCCATGGCGCTTTGCTTTTGCGTCAAAGGCTTCAAGGACCGATTCACCCACACGTGCCGATAAAACAACGCTTGACTCATCAGAGATCGACGGCCTTCCCAGCTTGATGGTGCGACCCTTCGGCCACCCATCTTTTTCGTATGCCTCTGCGGCTTTCTCCAACTCTCCGGGAGCAAACCCCATCATCTTTTCGAGCTGCTTAGCGTCCATAGCGCCTCCTATCGATCGACATAATGTCGAGCGCCGGTTCTCGGATTCTCTTTTTGTATACAATTTTGTAGACAAAAAAACAAGCAGTTTATCGGGCTAATTAGCTTGTTTTGACCCGCCTGTTCGATAGGAAATGAGCATTGACGACTTCGCTACTCCTTTGCTTTTCAGCTTGGAATTTGGATGCTCATTGAACTTCCGGAGGGGAGCGCTTTATTAAGCTATCGAGATTCTGGGCAGGAACTCTCACTGGTCTTCGGTAATGGGACCAGCTTAATTCGCGACACAGTGTGTCGCGAATGGGAGTAGTCGTTAGGTGTCCTTCAATGGCTACTCATATAAGAACGTCTAAGTGTCGGATTTTGTCATTTAGTGTCGTTCTCAGCGACTATTCTGGAGGGTCGTGGTCAAAAAGGGCAAATATGAGTACTGTTGCCATTATGGTTGCATTTATTTTGCTATAAATAGCAGCTCCTGATGAGATTTGTTCCCATTAGGAGCTGCTTTTATTGAACATATGAGGAGAAATAACGTCGTCTGCGGACGAGTGGAACGTTGAATAGTTCCTGAAGTGATCAAAATCGCTGCTACTAAACAGGTAGCAGTACTCATATTTGCCCTTTTTTGACCACAGCCCTCTCGGAAACCTTTCCAGAGGCGTCAAACAGCCATAATCCAAAGGTCGCCTCAAACAATTAGCTGGCTAAGAGCGTCCATGGCTACCCAAAAGCTGTACACCAGCATCCAAAGATGTCGAAAAATGTCGACTTTGGATGCTGGCGTACATGTTTGTGCCGTATTGGTTTGTGCGTTGGGGCGGGCCGACCGCAATGGCACACTAGAGCAGATTCTCCTGCACCCATGCGATGATGTCGCTTGACTCGTAGAGCGGTTCGCCATCGATGAATAGACAGGGAACCTGGCGTTTTCCGCCGACGGCGATGAGTGTCTGCTCGGCTTCGGTATCGGTCGAGATATTGCGTTCGGGAATGGTCACGCCGTTATCGGCCAAAAAGCGCTTGACCTTTATGCAATACGGGCAGCCGGTCATAACGTAGAGCACGAGCTCATGATTAGTAGCCATAGGTCTCCAATCGGTTGCTGTTTTGATTGAAATACCCAAAGCCGCCGCAATCTATGCGCGGGCCAGCGACGACTCGATGGCCTGTACCAAAAACGCCGTGGCTCCGGTGCCGCAGGGTTTGTCGTAGTAGCCAACAAAGCGCTGGTCGGCAAGATAACCGTGGACGAGGCCCAGGTACGCTTCGTTCTGGGGCTCGCATCCCCAGTTGAGAGCAATCCAGCGACGATGCATCGCGACAAGCTTGCGAGCCTCGTTGCTCTCTGGGTCGCCAATGCCCATGGCAATCGAGAGCTGGCCCAGAATAGCGCGTTCAAGTTCCTTCATGTCGTTCCATGTCTGAGGATCTATGTCCAGTAACGTTTCGTTTGCTGCATCGATAGCCTCATCGCCATAGCGCGCCCGCGCCTCGGCGCCGTAGCGCTCCTCGTTTTCCTGCACGGTGCGCCAGCGCTCCAGTTGCGGCAACACGGCGCCCATGAGCGAGACGGCATCGTCGAGCGACATACCGGTGTTTTGCGCCAGGCGCGGGGCGCAGTCCTCGATCATCGCCTCCATGGTGGTGTCGTAGGTGTACTTGCCGTGGTCGTAGCACCACTTGCAGTAATGGTCGGTCGTGGCGCCCGTGGCATCGGTGCCGCAGTCGTCGGGCTTGAGTATCATGCCGCAGCTCTGGCAATAGTGCTCGGGCATTTCAAGCAGATGAGACAGAGGCTCGCCGGTCACGGCGGCGACGAGCTTCATCATGTCGATGCCAGGTGTGACCTCGCCGCGCTCCCAACGGCTGACGGCTTGGCGTGTAACGAAGAGCTTGGCGGCGAGCTGCTCTTGGGTAAGGCGATGGGCGCGACGGACAGCGATGAGCTTTTCTGCAAAGGCCATAGCGGCTCCTTTCTGCTGGTTGATGGCTTAAGCATACGCGGCGGCAGGCGCCCTTCCAAGCAACCGTTGGTTGCACGACGGGGGACCGCGGCGAAGAATTGCGCACAACGCCTCACACCTTCATGCCGTACAATGACCGGCATGGAACCTATTGCACACATACATACCGATCTGCCACAGAAGTTCGGCATTCCGCGCAACAGCTTTTTGGCGCCTCATCTGCAGGGGCGCATCGTTTTTGAGCCGGAATTTGCCTCCAACGCAGCGGTTGAGGGTCTGGACTCCTTCTCTCACCTATGGCTGCTGTGGCGCTTCGAAAACGGAACGCCCGGTGGCACGGCTAAGGACATAGCTGCCGATGCCAAAACGCAGGACAGGTCCGGCACCAACGCAAAATGGTCGAAAACCGTGCGCCCGCCGCGTCTGGGTGGAGCCGAGCGTTTGGGCGTGTTTGCCACACGCAGCCCGTTTCGCCCTAATCCCATCGGGCTCACCTGCGTCAAGCTCGATCGCGTCGAGCTCACCGACGATGGGCCCATCATCCATGTGCTGGGGGCCGACCTGCGCGACGGTACGCCCATCTACGACATTAAGCCCTACATTCCGTTTGCGGACTGCCACCCGGATGCGACCGGAGGCTGGATCGAGGATGCTCCGTGGCAAGAGCTCGACATCGAGTTCCCTCAGACGCTGCAGGATATGGTCCTCCCCGCAAAGCTCCCCGGCTTGGTCGAGGTCCTTCGCCAAGATCCACGCCGCGCGGGCAGCAAGCACGAGCCAAACCGCGTCTATCATCTGGCCTTCGCCGGGCTCGACATATCGTTTACGGTCGACGAAACCCAGCTAACCGTAACCGCCGTCAACGACGCGCAAGACTAACCTGCCATTCGTCCGCACCCGTCAAATTAAGCGCCAAACCCCGCGCCAAAACTGTCCGCGCTGGTGGACAATAACGCCTACCAAAACAATCACTTTGCACGGGAGCTCAGCATGAAATACGACTTCAGCTCGCTTATCGACCGCCACGGCATGGACTCTATCGCCGTTGACTCTTGGGGTGAGATCCCAGGTATGGCTCCGAACGCACCCGACGAGGGCTTCGACCGCATTCCCATGTGGGTGGCGGACATGAACTTTGCCACGGTGCCCACGGTCCAGGAGTACATCATTCAGCGCGCCCAGCACCCCATGTTTGGCTATTTCAATCCGCGCCCCGAGTACTTCGACCGCATCATCGAATGGCAGAGCCGCCGCAACGGCGTTGAGGGCTTGGCGCCGGAGCATATCGGCTACGAAAACGGCGTGCTGGGCGGTGTCGTGTCGACGCTGCGTGCGTATGTTCAGCCGGGCGATGCGGTGCTGGTCCACAGCCCTACCTACATCGGCTTTACCAAGTCCATTGAGGCCGCGGGCTATCGCATTGTCCACAGCCCGCTTAAGCTCGACGACCAGGGCGTGTGGCGCATGGACTTTGAGGACATGGAGTGCAAACTCGCCCAAAACCACATTCATGCCGCGGTGTTCTGCTCGCCGCACAATCCCTGCGGCCGCGTATGGGAGCGCGACGAGATCGAGCGCGCTATGGACATTTATCGCCAGCACGA
The DNA here is from genome assembly GCA_048500675.1 of Collinsella sp. Classification (GTDB taxonomy): domain Bacteria; phylum Actinomycetota; class Coriobacteriia; order Coriobacteriales; family Coriobacteriaceae; genus Collinsella. Next base: position 22,108 of record DBFSAO010000118.1, on the reverse strand, counting down.
TTGCGTGGTGATCTCGGACGAGATTTGGTCCGATATCATCCTGCCGGGGCACAAGCATATCCCGACGCAGTCGGTGAGCGAGGACGCCCGCATGCGCACGGTTGCCCTCTATGCGCCGAGCAAGACGTTTAATCTGGCGGGTCTGGTCGGCAGCTACCACATCATCTACAACGAGACGCTGCGCGACCGCGTGTGCGCCGTGTCCAACAAGACCCACTACAACGAGATGAACGTCCTCTCCATGCATGCGCTTATCGGTGCCTACCAGCCGCAGGGCTACGAGTGGGTGGACGAGCTCAACCAGGTGCTTGCCGGCAATATCGAGTACTTCTGCGATTACGTGGACGAGCATTTTGAGGGCGTGTCCTATTCACGTCCGCAGGGCACGTACATGGTGTTTCTGGACTGCTCCGAGTGGTGTCGCGAGCATGGCCGCGATATTCAGTGGCTGCTCGATGAGGGGGCGCGCGTGGGCGTGGGGTATCAGGACGGCCGTCCGTTCCACGGGCCCTGCCACATTCGCGTGAATCTGGCGCTGCCACTTTCGCGCGTGAGGGAAGCGTGCGACCGCCTGGACCGCTACGTTTTTAATGCACGGTAAGTGTGCGCTGCATGCGGGGCCTTCTGCCAAGTCGGCTGGAAGGCCCCGCATGGTAAATAAACGTCTGTAACCATTGGGCACTCGTGTGGTTTCGTTTGCTATTATTTTTAGCCATTTCAGTCTGTAAACAGGATTGTCTGGAGCTCGATGAAAAGACCTCGCCGCTCGGTTGCCATATCGTTACTTGTTGTGCTTGCAGTAGCGAGTGCCTTTGTCGTAGCGATAGCTGGCTGTTCTGGGCGTAATGACGAAGCCTTGACGTCTGCATTAGAAGGTCTGGACGCCTCGCAGGCCAAAGACGACAACCTTAAGACGCTCAACGTTGGTGGCGACCTCTATCCACCGTTTGTGTATACCGACGAGTACGGCGATATCGTTGGCCTGGATGTCGAGATATTGAGCGAGGCTTTGGCCCGCATTGGTTACAAGCCAAAGTACCAGCTGATCGATTGGGAAAAGAAGAACGAGCTGCTGGCGAGCGGCGAGCTCGATTGCGTCATGGGCAGCTTTAGCATGACGGGTCGCGAAAACGAGTATCGTTGGGCCGGCCCGTACCTTGCGAGCCGCCAGGTAGTCGCGGTCGATCCCGAGAGCGATATCTACACGCTTGCCGATCTTGAGGACAAGGTCGTGGCGGTTCAGTCTACCACCAAGCCTGAGGGCATTTTGCTCAATCGTACAAATGAAAACGTTCCGCAGATCAAAGAGCTCTACTGCTTTTCGGACCGCTCATACCTGAACCCGGCGCTCGTCGAGGGTCTGGTCGATGCCATCGCTGCGCATGAGTCCTCGCTGCTCACCTACGAAAAAGACTATGGTGTGACGTATCGCATTTTGGATGAGCCGCTGCTAGAGGTCGGTTTGGGTACCGCTTTCGATCTAAACGATACGCGCGGCATCGACGCTAAGCTTACCCATGCCTACCAAGAAATGCTTGCCGATGGCACCATGGAACGTCTGGTGTCAAAGTATTTTGATGACCCTTCGCCATTTTTGAATATGGAGGGCCTGTCATGATCGATGCGCCCGACCACGCCGCTCAGGAGCGGGACAATCGTTCGACAGGGGCATGGCTCCTTGTCGCTCTGCTGGGGATAGCGCTCTCGGTTGTTGCCGGCATGATGAGCTACGGTTACACGACAGCCCAAGCCGAGCAGCGCTTTGGCGACGTTGTCGATTACGTGGCGACCCAGAGCCTTTCCTACGATGCGTTCAATAGCGCCTATACGACCAAAAACCTGATTCGCGTTATGGAGATCGCCGGAGAGGCGGCGCGCGATATGGAGCGCGACGGCTCGGTGGATAACGCCACGCTGGAGCAATATGCTGACCAGTTCAACGTGAGCGCGCTGATCGTGACGGACGCATCGGGCAACCTGGTGTCCGAGTCCTCGACGGATAACGTGGGCTACGAGTCGCTTGCTGCATATCTCAAAAAAGCGCCCGTGCTGGAGGTGGCAACCCATCCGCTTAAGTCCTATACCACTCGTATTACGCTTGCGGATGATTCGGTTGCAGACATTGGCTGCGTTACTCGGCAAGATGGCGAGGGTATCGTTATCGCGGTAAGGCATCAGAGCGCGAAGGCGGTTGCGAGCAATACGCTCAAACTGCAGAGTCTGCTCGAAGGCTATGAGACTATCGATAGCGGCAATATCGTGATCGAAAACGATGGCAAGGTCGTTGCGACCAACGCCGTTGAACCCACCATCTTGGGCGTGTTCGACCTGCCTGCGACGGACGCCATCATTGTCGACGAAATTAAGGATCGATGCCTGCCCGGCAAAGTCCGACTGGTCAACGTCAACGGCGAGTGGTATTTGGGCACATACGGCAAAGCGCAAAAATTCTACGTGTACACCTATGCCTCGGCGCGGCGCTACTTTGAGGTCGTCGCCGCTGTTGCTGCCGGCGTGCTGGTGCTCTACAGCGGTGTTATAGCCGTTGTTGTGATGGCACGTCGCCGCGCTGATCGTCGACGTTTGACGGACTTGCTGCAGCAGGAGCGCGACTATGGCGACAGGCTAGCAAAGGCGGCACGTGAGGCCTCGTCTGCCAACTCGGCAAAGACGGAATTTTTGCGTCGCATGAGCCACGATCTGCGCACGCCCATCAACGGCATTCGCGGTATGGTTGAGGTCGGCGATGCCAATGCGGATGATCTGCAAAAGCAGACCGAGTGCCGCTCAAAGATCTGGACGGCATCGGGACTGCTGCTCGATCTTGCCAACGAGGCCCTGGATATGAGTCGTCTGGAGAGCGGGCAGATCGAACTGGAGCTTGTTCCCACAAACTTGGTGACCCTCAACCACGAGGTGCGCGATATTCTGGAGCGCCAGGCCGAGGAGCGTCTGGTGACAATTATCTGCGACCAGCAGACGCTTAATCATCCCTATGCGCGGGTGAGCGTGACGCACCTCAAGCGCTTGTTGCTCAATATTGCCGGTAATGCCGTCAAGTACAACCGCCGGGGCGGCTATGTTCGCCTGACATGCCGCGAGGTGGAGCCAGTGGATGGCGCCCCCGTCTATGAATACACGATCGCCGACAACGGTATTGGCATGAGCGAGGAGTTTCAACAGCACCTCTACGAGCCGTTTTGTCGCGAGGAGCAACAGGTGGAAGGCGCTTCATCGGGAACTGGCCTGGGTGCGCCTATTGCCAAACAGTTGGTCGAGCTTATGGGCGGAACCATGAGCTTTACGAGTATCTTGGGGCAGGGGACGACGTTTACCATCCGTCTGCCGTTTGAGAAGTGCAAGCGCTCCGAGATTCCTCAGGCTGTGCGCGTGGACGCGGGTGACGGCGATGCGCTCCAGGGCTTGCGCGTTTTGCTCGTAGAGGATAACGACCTGAATGCCGAGATTGCACAGTTTATGCTCGCCCGCGCCGGCGCCGTCGTGACGCATGCTAAGGATGGTGAGTCTGCCGTCGAGATGTTTGCCGCGAGCGCGCCGCACGAGTACGACGTGGTGTTGATGGACATCATGATGCCCGGTATCGATGGCCTTGAGGCCACGCGTCGGATTCGAGCGCTCGATCGCGACGATGCCGCGCTCACGCCGATTATCGCCGTGAGCGCCAACGCCTTTGCCGACGACCGTAGGCTTTCGCGCGAGGCGGGCATGAACGCGCACCTGAGCAAGCCTGTGAGCTCGCAGGAGTTCGTTGAGGCGCTTGCACACATAGCCGCCGACGCTTCATAAGCATATGGCTCGGTTCCAAGGTGGGTTGGAACCGAGCCATATTGCTATTGATGAGGCCTGATAAGGGGCTTACTTTTCTTGAATCTGCTTGCCGCAGAGATGCTCAATCGTAATCTCGTAGAGTTGGACGCCCTTAATGTCCTTGGCGATTTCCTCTTCGACTTCTTCGGCAGAAGGGTAGTACTTAAGTGCGAGCTGGCGGACTTTATCCTCGATAAACGCGGGAGTGTCATTTGCCAGGCGACAGCGGCCAAAGACTACGGTACTCATAACGTAGGGAGCCCAGTCGCCGTCCTGGTGCCATTCGTTGCCGTAAACGGTAAAGCAGACCTTGTCATCGCGCTTAAGTGCGTCGACCTTGTGGCCAGCCTTGGCGCCATGGAAATAAATCTTGTCGTGCTCGGCGTCAAAGAAGTAGTTGACGGGAATGGCGTACGGGTAGCCATCGTCGCCGTTGACGGCAAAGACGCCGCGCTTGCAGGTGGCGAGCAGTTTGCGCGCTTCCTCGTCGGTGATGGCGCGTTTCTTTCGACGTAAGGGCCTAAACATCGTTGGCTTCCTTTCTGGTCGTGCGTGGTTGCTGCAAAAATTATAGCGAAACGGATCCGTTTTTCTTGATGCGGGCGAGTATGTTTTTGAGCTTGTTAAAGTCGATCGGTTTGGACAGATGAGCGTTCATGCCGGCAGCGTGTGCCGTCTGGGCGTCTTCGGCAAAGGCGTTGGCGGTGAGCGCGATGATGGGGATATCGGCCGCATCGACCTTCTCGCTCAGACGAATCGCGCGGGTTGCCTCGTAGCCGTCCATGCCCGGCATCATAATGTCCATCAGGATCGCATCGAAGCTGCCGGCGGGATGCGACAGGTACAGATCGACGACTTCGTTGCCGTTGGCGGCGCGGGTGACCACGACGCCTTCGGATTCTAGCAGCGCCTGGGCAATCTCGGCATTCAATTCGTTGTCTTCGGCGAGCAGCACGTTCATGTTGGCGAGCGAGCAGTCGAGCGCTCTCTCGACCGTATTCGCCCGCGCCTGGGGGTTCTTGTCGATATCGAGCGGAATCTGGACGTTGAACGTACTCCCCACGCCAACCTCACTCGAAATCTCAATCGTACCGCCCATCAGTTCAATAAGCGACTTGACGATTGGCATACCCATGCCGGTTCCTTGGAACTTGCTGCGCGCATCGTCACCTTCTTGGGCAAACGGCTCATAGATATGCTTTAAAAACTCGGGAGCCATGCCAATGCCGGTGTCCGAAACGCTAAAGCAAAAGAGCACACGCCCGTTATCGAGTGGCTTGGTCTTTGAGCTAAAGGTGACGGAGCCGCCGCGTTTGTTGTACTTAATGCTATTGTCTAACAGGTTGATCATGATCTGTCGGATATGGGTGGGACTGCCGATCATGTATGGTCCCGTGGCGTACGGCAGACTATTGTCCTGCAGTGTGATGCAGTTATCGGATGCGCGGAGCTTGCACAGCACCAGCGTATCGTCACAGAGCTCTTTGAGGTTAAAAGGCACATGTTCCAGTGTTAGCTTGCGGTCTTCGATTTTGCCCATCTCGAGGATATCGTTGATCAGTGAGAGCAGGTGATTGGCGGCAACGCGCGCCTTGGCACGGCTCTCGTGGGCGACCTGGATATCGCCTTCCTTCAATTCCTCGATCTCGATAAGGCCCAGGATGCCGTTGAGCGGCGTACGGATGTCGTGGCTCATGCGCGTGAGGAATGCCGTCTTAGCGGCGTTGGCGGCGTCGGCTTTCCGCTGTTCTTTCTGCGCACGTTGAAGCGACCAGGCAAGGATGACGATGCTGGTGAGCAAAATGCAGATGATAACAGTCACAATGGCGGCGCGGTTGCGGTAGAGAAGCTGGAACGTGTCCGATTCCTGTGCCGTGTACGACGTTGAGGAGTAGCTGCTGGCGGAGAGCGATTCGCCGGCATTGATGATGCCTTTATTAATGATTCCCAGCAGTTCGGGCTTGCCACGAGAAATCCAGCACGAGAGCTCACAGGTGTCAGGGAGCTCGACCGTCTCGCAGTCCTCGAGATCATAACGGTCGCCGATGGTTTTTACGCGTGAACTGGGAGCGACGATGCAGTGCACCGTTCCCTTCCTGAGGGCGTCGAACGCTTCATCGTCGGATTGGTATTCGGTTACGGTCGCTGTGGGGAACAGACTTTCAAGTGCATTTTGGTTGATAAGCGATGATTTGGTACAGGCGATGCTCTGAAGGTCTTTGTTCAGGTTGCTGCCGGTGTGGATGGCGGTGAGGGACATGGTCCCCAACGATACCGACTGCACAACGCCTGTTTGCTCGGCAAACCAGTAATCTCGGTATACCGGCAGCGCAACGTCTATGCTTCCCTTTGACAGGGCCTTTGACATCATCTTGTAGCTATCAAAGGCGACGGTTTTGACCGTAATGCCAAATATATCGTGCAGCGTCGTCGCAAGCGATGCGAGCGAGCCTTCCATTTCGCCGTCTTCGTCTTCGTTACAGTAGGGGAGTTTGCCCGTAATGTAGCCGAGCGTGATGGTGTTGTCATTTGCTTTGAGCCAGGAACATTCGGGGCCGTTGAGCGATGATGAACCGCTGTTTTGGGTCGAGTAGCTAGATTTGACTTCGTCGTTATAGCGTGGGTTGACGCGGGCGATTGCCGTCATGGCAGCATTGATGTCGTTCATCAGGTCGGGGCGGCTTTTGGGAACGGCAAAGTAGTAGTCGCTCGAACCAATGTAGAACATGGGGGAGGCACTGGGCGACGAGATCGTGTCATTCATGATGACGGCATCGACCTCGTTGTTTGCGAGCGCGTCAAAGAGAACGGAGTCTCCGTCATACTCCCTGTATGTGCAGGCGATTCCTTCGTTGGTGAGCCACTGCTGGCCAACGAAGGTTTGCATAACGCCGGGGTTGTAGCCGATGGTAAGGCCCTGGAGCGATTGGGGGTCACCCTTGGCCAGATCGTCGCGATCGGGCCTGGCGTAGATGTAGTAGCGTTCGGTGCCCTCGGGGTTTGAGGAAAAGAGCAACTTTTGGGCGCGTTCCTCGGAGTAGGAGATGTTGGGCATGAGGTCGATCTCGCCCGCCTCGAGCATGTCCATAAGCTCGGTGAAGGTGCCGGTGACGTATTCGTACCGCCAGCCGGGCGTGTAGTACGACAGGGTCTGGAGGTACTCGTAGCCCCATCCCGAGAGACGCTCGCCAGGAGTGCCGTCCTGGAAGCCCTCGTTGTTGACGAGCCAGCCGACGCGGACCGTCTTGACTTGCTGATCGGAGTCGACGGCAAAGGCGGGGGCGGGCGCGACGGCGCTCAGTACGGTGAGCGCGGTAAGCGCAACGACCAGAGCGCGACATATAACTGAACGAAGGACAGTGGCAGTTCTCACATGCAATCCTAACGAATCGAGACATTACCGCATAAGAATACCAGCTCCGCCTGCCCAGTCGGCAGCAGCACCGCTAGACGGTTCCGCCCGGCAGTTGGGGTCAGTCCCTTTCTGCCGGCACAAAAGGAACGTTCCTAACTGCCGGTTGTGGGACAATACCGGGCGAGTGTGATTGGGCGTCTGGGAAAAGGGGTCGCGATGAACAAGTTGAGGACGCTTGCCGACGTGTTACGCCAGGCTGGTTTTGCGCGCATCACGGGCCTGTTTCTCGTCTTCTATCTGCTGTGCTCAACGGCTGTTTGGCTGTCCGAGCCCACGACCCTCACGTTTGGCGACGGGCTCTGGTTTAGCTTTGAGACCGTCTCGACCATCGGCTTTGGTGATATCCCGGCGGAGACGCCGGTCGCCCGCGCCATTACCGTCATCCTGAGCGTTATCAGCATCTTCTACATCGCTATGCTCACAGGCGTGGCAGTGAACTACTGCAATACGCTCATCAAGCTGCGCCAAAAGGACACCATGGCGCGCTTTATGGACGATCTTGAGCATTTAGAGGAGCTCGATCATGACGAGCTCGCCGACCTGTCGCGCCGTGTGCGCGAATATCGCCGACGCCAACGCTAGAACGGGCGCCGCGCGTCACGACGAGGGGGGCTGAATATGAATATCACGGTATACCTGGGCGCCAGCGTTGGTGACGACCCAGCATTTCTGCCTGCGGTGCAAGAGCTGGGCAACTGGATTGGCTCCAACGGGCACGCGCTGGTATACGGCGGGTCCAAATCGGGCCTGATGGGCGCGCTCGCCGATAGCGTGCTCGATGCCGGCGGACATGTGACGGGTGTGGAGCCGAGCTTTTTTATCGAGGCCGAGTTTCAGCACGACGGTATTGACGACCTCATCGTGACGAGCGATATGGCAGAGCGTAAAGCAAAGATGATTGAGCTCGGTGACGCGTTCGTTGCCTTCCCGGGTGGCACGGGCACGCTCGAGGAGATTGCCGAGGTCATGTCCGCCGTGTCGTTGGGGTATCTCGATGCGCCGTGCATCCTGTACAACCTCGGGGGCTACTACAACGACCTCAAGGCGTTGCTCGAGCACATGATTGATAAGGGACTTTCGAGCCCGCAGCGCCAGCAAGGCATTTACTTTGCCGAGGATCTGCGCGAAATCGCATCAATTATCAACGGATAAGCCTTGAGCCTGTCCCGCCGTGGTTCCCGGTGGCTCCGTTTGCAGCGCAGACGGTTGGCTTGCCTGGGCCACGCTCGCTCTACAATAAAACGTATCTATGTCGACTTTGACCGCGGGAGGACCCGATGGATAACCTTGCCAAACCCACGAACCGCGCGCTGTTTTTAGTTAGTGTTGCCGTGACCGGTGCGTTCGCGGGTGCCGCAGTCTGGCTGTTCTTTTTTGCGATGGAGCACGGCATTGATTATTTGTGGACCGAGGTCCCGCATATGCTGGGTGTCTCTTCGCCCGAGCTCGCCAGCGGCCCGTTTGGCTTTTTGCCGTACCCGTTTTTTGTCTGCCTGCTGGGCGGCCTATTAATCGGTCTGTACGAAAAGATGACAGGCGCCAAGACCGATGACCTCAACCAGGTGATGGCTAAGGTTAAGCAAGACGGGCGCTACCCGTACGACAACCTGGGCAAGCTTTCGCTCGCGGCGTTGCTGCCGCTGCTGTTTGGCGGCAGCAATGGACCGGAGGCCGGTCTGACCGGTGTTATCGCGGGTCTGTGCAGCTGGGTCGGCGACCGTATGCGTTGCTTTGGCGCCGAGTTTAGGGAGCTCACGCTGCTGGGCACCCAGGCTGCCCTGACGGCGCTCTTTACCGCGCCCGTCTTTGGCTTTGTAGCACCGCTTGCCGGTAGCGCCGACGGCCAGGGCGAAGACGCCGACGATGAGTCCACGTCCGGCGAGATCACCATCAAGCTACCCAAGGTGCAAAAGACCGTGGTCTATGGCATCGCGATTGCCGGCGGTCTGGGCACCTACCTGCTGCTTGGCCAGCTTGTGGGCGGCGGCATGGGCATGCCCAGGTTCGAGTCCGCCGAGGTGGGCAACCTGGAACTTGCCTGGCTCATTCCGCTGGCGTTGGTCGGCACCGTTTGCGGCTGGCTGTACTTTGTCTCCGAGCACGCAAGCGAGGCGCTGTCTCATGCAATAGGGGAGCGTCCTGTCGTCAAAGCCATGCTGGCCGGTCTGGCGCTCGCCATCTGCGGCACGGTCCTGCCCTACACCATGTTTGCCGGCGAGACCCAGGCCGACGTGCTCATGGAAACCTACCTGACCATTCCCGCCGGCGTGCTTATCGCGACCGGTCTTGTCAAAGCCATGCTGACCCCCGCCCTCATCAACCTGGGCTGGCGCGGCGGCCACTTCTTCCCGGTTATCTTCTCGGGCGTAAGCCTGGGCTATGGCCTTGCTATCCTCACCGGCGCAGATCCGGTCTTTTGCGTCGCCGTCTGCACGGCATCGACGATGGGTGCGGTCATGCGCCAGCCGGTCATGGTCGTGGGCCTGCTGCTCATGTGCTTCCCACTCAAAGGTATCGTCTGCATGATCATCGCCGCCGTTATCGCTTCCGGCATTCCGCTGCCCAAGCCGCTGCGCAAGTAGTACGGTTTTCACGATTCAATTCCAGGGGTGCGAGATGATTCTGTACTTTAGCGCGACGGGGAACAGCGATCATGTGGCGCGTCGCATTGCAGCGGCGACAGACGACAAAGTTATGTCGATCGAGTGTTTTGATGCCGAGGCCCTTCACCTTGCTGTGACGGAAGGTCCCCGCCAGCTGGGGTTTGTCGCCCCGGTGTATACCTGTGGCTTGCCGACGCCGATGATCGAGTTTTTAAAGACTGCCGACCTGTCGATTGCTGCCGGCGCAAAGGGCGGCGAGCGCCCGTATACGTTCTATGTCTCGACATATGGTTCGACGACCGGGCAATCGGGCAAGTTTGCCCGCGATCTGCTACACGAGAGTGGGCTCGAGTTGGATGCAGCGATGAGCGTCAAGATGCCCGATACCTGGACGCCTGTTTTCGACCTGTCTGACCCTCAAAAGGTTGAGGGTATCAATAGGGCTGCCGAGGCGCAGATTGATGCCGTGATCGAGGCGGTGCGGGCGCGCCGCACGGGCAACATGATGCGCCATCGCGTGCCTCTGTTTGCATCGTGCGCGTATCACGCAATTGGGCTGCCGCGCATGCAACAGACGAGCAAGTTTGCCGTCGATGCCGATCGCTGCATCGGCTGCGGCCTGTGTGCCAAGCGCTGCCCCATGGCGGCGATTGAGATGCGCGACGGCCTTCCCGTCTGGACAAAGCCGGAGTGCGCAGCCTGCCTTCGTTGCCTGCACTGTTGTCCCATATTTGCCATCTCGCACGGTAAGCGCACGGCATCCCACGGTCAGTACAGGCATCCCAAGCCAGGTGTGAGGATGTAGCGGCTGCTGGCCGCGCTACTTCCAAACTGCGAGCGCGGCGGTGCCCAGTACGATGAGGGCGAGACCGATGACGCTGCGTCGTGAGAGTTTTTCGTTGAATGTCAGGCGCGCAAATAGTACTGATACGACAATCGATAGTTTGTCGATCTGCACCACGACGCTCACCTGGCCTGTGGCGATGGCGTAGTAATAGAGCAGCCACGATGCTCCGGTCGCAATGCCCGATGCCGCGAGAAATACGAGTTCGTAGCGGTCTACGTGCACGGCTTGGCCCATCTTGCCTTTAGCTGCCACGATTGCCCATGCCATAACCAGTACCACACAGGTACGGATTGCCGTGGCTAGGTTGGACTCGACGCCTTCGATGCCAACCTTGGCAAGGATGGACGTGAGCGCCGCGAACACGGCGGCGCCGAGGGCGTAAGCGAGCCAGGTCCGGTCTTGCTGCCGCTCGGGTCCGGCAGACTGCTTCTTCTCGATCATTAAAAACGTGCCGAGGGTGATGACAGCGGTTCCCACGAGCTTAACCGCAAGGTTGCTCGTCTCGCCAAAAAGCACGATGGCGATCAGTGCAGCGAGTACGGTGCTCATCTTGTCGACCGGTACGACCTTATTGACGTCTCCGATGCCCAACGCCTTAAAGTAACAGATCCACGAAGCACCGGTAGCGAGTCCCGAGAGGACGAGAAAGAGCCAGGATCTGGGTTCGATGCTGCCAATGGTTCCAATGGATCCAGAAATGCCCGCCATTGCCCAGGCGAAAACGAGCACCACGCAGGTGCGAATGGCCGTCGCGACATCGGAGTCGGTCTGCTTGATGCCGCATTTGGCCAGGACAGATGTGACGCCGGCAAAGAAAGCCGACACAAATGCTGCTGCGACCCACGACACGGGTGAAATGCCTCCCCAAAGAACGACCGCGCCAGATTTACGGCGCTCGTCCGATGATACCGTCCCGGCATGAAGCTTTGATATCGCTGTGGTGAGACAGGGGCCATAGTTCGAGAGGACATTTGGTTAAGGCTCGAATCGAAGGTGAATGGTTTTCCGCGAAGTGAACGAGTAAATCTGGACCCCTGGAACATGCACATTTTTTTTCGAACAAAACTGCAGGATTCTTAGACAAAACCGCAGGAATTGAGTCCTTAAAAATGTCGATGCTACAGGGCACTGTTTTTACTCGTTCACTTCTCGGAAAAGTATTCACCTTCGATATGCTGACGGTGTCATTTTGGTTGCCAAGAACTAGACGGCCTGCTGTGAGGGGCGGTGGTGACGCTACGCCGCCTTGTTTCATTGAAAAAATAAGCGGGGTACCACCTAGGCTTTTTTAGCTGTCGATTACAGGTCGCGTGCTCGATAAACCTTGGTGCTGACAGCGCAGCTGATTGCACATAGTGCGAGCGCCAGTGCTGCAATTCCTGCACACAGACAGCCAAGGACGGCGGGATCGGGATTCGCTCCGGCAATCGACATGAGCCAGTTGCTGATGGGGTTGGAGGAGCTCAACGTGGCAATGGCAAGGCACCAGAGCAGGGCAAACAGGCCGACGGATAGGCGCAGCGCCTCCATGTGTCCAAATCGGAAGAACAGCGGCTGTGCCAAAAACACCATCATGAGGGAGATGAGCATCGATGCTGCCGAGGCTATAGCGATCTCAAAGACCGTCTGTCCCGTCGAGGGGATGCCCACGCTGTTGAATAGCGGGATGGAGACGATGCTCAGAAGCGCGGCGGCGCACGCCATGACAGCCGAGAAGACAATGATGCTCAGGTAGCGTGCGCAAATAATGTCTTTGCGCGTGAGAGGCAGCGTTGCCCGATAACGCTCCCATCCGTTTTGATTGTCGAAGCCGGCCAGCGAGTTCATGACCATGATGGGCGACATGGCGCTGACCGCGCAGGCGCCGGCGCTCATGCCGGAATCGCCATCCGACGCGTTGGCAAGGGTTAGCACGACGAAGATGAACAGGCCGACGCCCGCGATGCTCGGGGTGAGCGTGCGAACGATGGCGAGCTCGGACATAAAGGCGCGTTTCATTTCGAAGCCCCTTTCAGCATGAGGCGCAGATAGTCATCAATGGTTGTCCGATCGCAGGGAATCTCTGGGAAGGCCTCGAGCGTTTCGCGACGGTTGGGCACGAGTACGTCCACGCTGTAGGCGTGGCGGGCGGCACGGGCACCTTCGACGCAAGCCATAAGCTCGGCGGCCTGTGCTTGGGTACAGTGGGCGATGCCAGCTCGGTCGGTAATGTCCTCGCGCGGCAGATCAAACACAATCGAGCCGTTATCGATGCAGATGACGCGGTCGGCGGCGCGATCGAGGTCAGACGTAATGTGGCTCGAGAGCAGCACGCTGTGCTGGCCGTCGGCGACAAAGGCAAGCAGCTCATCAAGCAGCTCCTCGCGTGCCATGGGATCAAGCCCCGCGGTGGCTTCGTCCAAAACGAGCAGCTTGGCCTGGTGGCTGAGCGCGCAGGCAAGCTGCAGCTTCATGCCCATGCCGCGGGAAAGGTCCTTGACCTTTGCCTTGGGATCGAGGCCAAATTGGCTGAGGAGGTCGGCGAAGGTGCCATGGCTCCAGGCGGGGTACGCCTGGCTTACGAGTGCCTCAACTTCGGTCACCTTGAGTGTGGAAGGGAAGGGGCATGTGTCCAGCACGAGGCCGACACGAGTGTGCAAGCAGCGCTGCGCTTCATCGGGCGCGTCGGCGCCACAGTGCTGCCCAAACAGGTGCACTTCGCCGGCATCGAGCTTTATAAGCCCAAGCGCGGCGCGAATCGTCGTTGTTTTGCCGGCGCCGTTTGCGCCCACAAAGCCAACAATCTGGCCGGGCTCCACGGCGAGCGTGACATCGCGTAGTGAAAAGCGGTCGCTCACACGGCGTGAGATACCTTTGAGTTCTAGCAAGTTCTGCATGGTATAGCCTTTCTTGCAGATGGCTACTGCATGGTTTCGGGGGCTACCAGGTCGAGCATTTCGTGCAGCTTGTCGCGTGTGACGCCCAGGGTTTCGGCTTGGCTTGCCGCTTGCGCAAGCAGCTCTTCGATATGGCAGAGCTGGTTTTCACGCAAGAGCTCCTGGTTGCCCTCGGCGACAAAACAGCCCTTGCCCTGCACGGTGCAGATAAACCCGAGCTGCTCCAGGTCGGCGTAGGCGCGCTTGGTGGTGATGACGCTCACGCCAAGATCGCTCGCGAGCGCACGGATGCTGGGGAGCTTTGCTCCCGCGGCGAGCGTGCCCGAAAGGATCTGAGCTTTGACTTGCGAGGCTATTTGCTCGTAGATGGGTTTGTCGCTCGAATTGGATAGGATGATGTCCACAGCGGCTCCTTAGCTGTTGGGCTACACGTGTATATAACCGGTAAGCACAGTATATATACACTATACACAGTTATGCAAGAGGTAAATAGGGATTGTCCGTTCGTTCGGTCATCTCAATCTGTAACAACTGGAGAAGATTTTGGCTGCTAGATGTTACAGATCGAGACATTGGCCACCCGTCTATTCTTACATCTCAATCTGTAACAGATAGACCCGTTTTGAGTGGCTAGATGTTACAGATCGAGATCTTTCTGGGACGCCCACCTGTTTGTCTCAATCTGTAACAGGTAGAGGTTCAAAAACCGTCTAGATGTTACAGAGCGAGACAAACTGCTGCGGAGTGCCGCCATCGACTGCTACCCCATGCCCCAACTGATGAATTTGTCCTGATAGGTGCCCTATGACGAGATTTCGCGGCTACAATAGTACGGTTACATCGACGTAATGCACTTAATGCAAGAAAGGATCCGCATGGCAAGCCTGTCGGATGAAATCTCGTCGCGCCGCACATTCGCGATCATCAGCCACCCGGACGCCGGTAAGACCACGCTTACCGAGAAGCTGCTGCTCTATACCGGCAGTATCCAGACCGCCGGCTCGGTCAAGGGCAAGAGCTCGGCCAAGCATGCCGTCTCGGACTGGATGGACATCGAGAAGGAGCGCGGTATTTCCGTTACCTCCTCGGTCCTGCAGTTCACCTACAACGGCGCCTGCGTCAATATCCTCGATACCCCCGGCCACCAGGACTTCTCGGAGGATACCTACCGTACCCTTATGGCCGCCGACGCTGCGGTCATGGTCATCGACGGCGCCAAGGGCGTCGAGGCCCAGACCAAAAAGCTCTTTAAGGTCTGCACGCTGCGCCACATTCCCATCTTCACCTTTGTGAACAAGCTCGACCACGAGGCTCGCGATCCGTTTGAGCTCATGGAAGAGATTGAGAACGTCCTGGGCATCAATACGTATCCCATGAACTGGCCGATCGGCAGCGGCCGCAACTTCCGCGGCGTGTTCGATCGTCAGACCCGTCGCGTCATTGCCTTTGAGGGCGACGGCCACGCCAACGCCACCAAGAAGGTCGCCGAGGTCGAGGCCGAGCTGGGCGATCCTTCCATGGACGAGCTCATCGGCGAGGAGAACCATAAGAACCTGATGGACGACATCGAGCTGCTCGATGGCGCCGGTGACGAGCTCGACTTGGATGCCGTGGCCTGCGGCAAGCTGAGCCCGGCGTTCTTTGGCTCGGCGCTCACCAACTTTGGCGTGGAGCCCTTCCTCAAGGAGTTCCTGCGTCTGGCCCCGACGCCGCGTGCCTATACCGATACGCTCACCAGCGAACCGGTCGATCCCTGCCGCGACGACTTTAGTGGCTTTGTGTTTAAGATCCAGGCCAACATGGACAAGAACCACCGCGACCGCATCGCCTTTGTGCGCATTTGCTCGGGCAAGTTCGAGCGCGGCATGGATGCCTTCCACGTGCAGGGCAACCGCAAACTCAAGCTTGCCACGGGCACGTCGATGATGGCCGATGACCGCGCCATCGTGGACGAGGCGTACGCGGGCGATATCGTGGGCCTGTTCGATCCGGGTATCTTTAGCATCGGCGACACCGTGTGCTCCGGCAAGCGCCACGTGCAGTATCCGCAGATCCCGACGTTTGCCCCCGAGATGTTCGCTCGCATTACGCAGGTCGACACGCTCAAGCGCAAGCAGTTCGTCAAGGGTATGGAGGAGCTTGCCCAGGAGGGTGCCATCCAGATCTTCCGCGAGCTGGGTGCCGGCATGGAGAGCGTCATCGTGGGCGTGGTCGGCGTGCTGCAGTTTGAGGTACTCGAGCGCCGCCTCAAGGCCGAGTACCGTGTTGAGGTTCGTCGCCAGCCGCTGCCCTATACGGACATTCGCTGGATCCAGAACGACCCCGACACCATCGATATCCCGGGCCTTTCGCTCACGCGCGACACGCTGCGCGTCGAGGACATGCGCGGTGGCAAGCTGCTGCTGTTTACGAGTCCGTGGAACGTGGATTGGGCAACCGATCACAACCCCGATCTTATCCTGTCGGAGTTTGGCAACGTAGCGTTTTAGTGTGCCGGCGCGGTGGCCTGGCGGGGCTGCCGCGCCGTTTGCTTGCCTGATGCCGTGTGAGCGGCTATCATACCCACCGTCGTCTCAAGACCGGGGCGTCCGAGCAGTTCGGATCCGATATCCTGCTCGTTAAACCTAAAACCAAAGGAGTACATAATGATCAAGAAGGTCATGGAGGACTATAAGGTCCTGTTGCGGAGCATTCCCGCGGCAACGGTTTCGCTGTTTTTCGTGAGTGTCATCATGATGAACCTGCTGGCCAACAAAGAGCTCATCAGCCTGCCGTATCTGGCACTCGATTGCGGCTTTGTGGTGAGCTGGGTTTCGTTTTTGTGCCAGGACATGATCTGCAAGCGCTTTGGCGCCAAGGCATCCATCAAAATCTCTATCCTCGCGCTGCTGGTCAACCTGGCCGTGAGCCTGTGCTTTTGGGCATGCTCGCTCACGCCCGGTATGTGGGGCGCCTACTACGACACGGGCATGATCGAGGTTAACACTGCCCTTAACGCCACCATCGGCGGCACCTGGTACGTGGTGCTGGGCTCTTCGCTGGCAATGCTCGTCTCTGCCGTGGTTAACTCCACGCTCAACCAGTCGCTCGGCCGTATGCTCAAAAAGAATAACTTTGCGAGCTTCGCCTTCCGCTCCTATGTGTCCACGGGTGTTGGCCAGTTTATCGACAACCTGGTCTTTGCCATTGTAGTGAGCCACACGTTCTTTGGTTGGACCTGGGTGCAGGTCCTTATGTGCTCGCTGACCGGCGCTGTCGCCGAGCTGCTGTGCGAGGTCTTCCTGAGCCCCGTGGGCTACAAGGTCGTGCGCGGCTGGGAGCGCGAGAATGTGGGTTCCGAGTACCTCGAGCGCCACGCAACCGCCTAAGGAGCAAGTATGCGGGTTTTGATCACGGGCGCTTCGGGCGGTATCGGAGCCGCGTGCGTGCAGCGCTTTTTGGACGAGGGCCACGAGGTCGTGGGCTTTGATCTGCTGCCGGCGGCGATCGAACACGAGCGCTACCGCCATCTGATCGTTGATGTTCGCGAGCCGGACTCGTTTCCAGGCGACCTTGAACCCCAAGTGATCGTGAACGTTGCCGGTACGCAGGATTCGGCCGACGATATCGCCGCCAACCTGTGTGGCACCATCAACGTGACCGAGCGCTACGCTTTTGTGGGGGAGGGGCTTGTCGCCAAGCCGGCGCCGGCTATCAAATCCGTGGTCAATGTGGGGTCGGCGAGCGGACATACGGGATCGGAGTTTCCCGCCTATGCTGCCAGCAAGGGCGGCGTTATCGCCTACACCAAGAACCTTGCAAACCGCCTGGCACCGCAGGCCATCGCCAACAGTGTGGACCCGGGCGGCGTTATCACGCCGCTCAACCGTTGCGTGATGGAAGACGAACACCTGTGGAACCAGATTATGGAGCTCACGCCGCTTAAACGCTGGGCCACCGCCCAAGAGATCGCCGAGTGGATCTACTTTGTGGGCGTGACCAACCGGTTTATGACCGGGCAGAGCCTGCTGATCGATGGCGGCGAGGCCGGCCGCACACAATTTATTTGGCCCGAATAGGAAACGCGCCCGATGGAAAGCCGTCGGGCGCGTTTTTGATGTATCGATTTTTAGCTGAGGCAAGTCCAGTTGACGGGGGTCGAGCCGTGCTGTTCGAGTAGCCGATTGGCAGCGGAGAAGGGGCGCGACCCCATAAAAGCGGGGAGTTCTGCCGTGGCACGGTTGGCCGAAAGCGGCGAGGGGTGTGTAGAGGCCAGGCAGAACTTGCCGGTTGCCTTGCCCGCGCCGATTGCGGCGAGCTTGCCTTCGACCATCTGCTGGGCAAAGCGGCCCCATGCCAAAAAGACTACCGGCTGGGGCAGCTGGCAGCAGCGTTCGATAACGTAGTCGGTGAGCGTGCTCCAGCCCAGCCTGGCGTGCGAGTTCGCGGCATGCTCGCGCACGGTGAGCGTAGTGTTGAGGAGCAGGACGCCCTGTTGTGCCCATGGGGTTAGGTCTCCCGTGGCGGGAATGGGGCAGCCCAGATCGGCTTTGAGCTCCTTATAGATGTTGCGCAGGCTCGGCGGCAACTTGGTTTGCGTCGCGGGGACCGAGAACGACAGCCCCATTGCCTGGTTGGGTCCGTGATAGGGGTCTTGACCCAAGATGACAACCTTGACCTGGTCGGCCGGCGTGTAGGCGAGGGCATTGAGGATGTCGTCTTGTGCCGGGTAGATGGTTTGCTCGGCACGCAAAAGGGCGATGCGCTCGAGCAGCTGATTCGTAGTGTCACGTACCGGCTGCGGCGCATCGCCCAACCAAGTTGCTATGTTGCGGTCGCGGGTTGCGGTGTCCATGGGGCTCCTTTATGGCAGATGCTCTGTTGGCATCTATTGTAAAGGCGCACCGGTTGCCTTTATGGCGGGGCTGTATGAGGAGTGGGGTCTACGAGACGCGCTCGGGCGCTCCTGCCATACGGGCCTGTCCATGTGCACGGAGGCGCGGAAGCTCGACGGTTGCCACCATGACGCCGGTGAGGATGAGGGCGGCGCCAAAGAAGGCGATGGGGTTCAGGACCTCGCCGACCAGGAAGAACGAAAAGACGGCAGAGCAGACCGGCTCGAGCGAGAAGGCGAAGCCGGTGGTCTCGGCAGGCACGTGGGGCTGCACGAGCGTTTGGGTGATAAAGCCATAGGCAGAGCAGATGAGTGCGAGCGCGACGACAACGACAATCTCGCTCGGCGTGCCGGGAAGCGTGAAACCGCCAAAGGTGAATGCGGCGATACCCGAGAATAAGCCGCCGAAGCCCAGCTGCCAAACGCCCAGGGCCAGCGGGTCGACATCTTCGACAAAGCGCTTCGCCACAATGATATGGCCGGCATAGACAAAAGCGGAGAGCAGCATGATGAGCGCGCCCGGGTTCAGGCTGGTGAAGTCGGCGCCCGAGAGCAGCAACATACCGCAGGTGACGATGGTGGTGCCGACGAGCACTTTGCGCTCGGGGGCACGACGCAGCAGGGCGGCGTTGGCAAACGGCACGATCACGACCGTCAGGCTCTGCAAAAAGCCGGCGGTGGAGGCGGAGGTGAGGCTGGAGCCCAGGCACATGCAGGTGAGTTCGGTTGCCATAATGGCGCCGATGATGGCAGCGCGGACCATAAGGTCGCGGTTGATGCGGAAAGCGCGCTTGTGGAAGAGCAGCAGGCAAGCCACAAAGGCGATGATGCAGCGCAGCGCAACGATGCTCGTGGCGTTCATACTGTCCATGCCGATCTTCATGAGGGGGTACGAAAAGCCCCATGCGACGGGAACGGAAAATGAGAGCGCGATTGCTTTTTTGCGATCCATGGGACTCCTTTTGTTACAGAACGGTTTCGTAAAAAGGATTCTGCTCCCAGATGTGGATGTAGTAAAGCGAATGTATCTTCAGTATGATTAAGAAATGCTAATGTTGGCGGGAAAAGTCCTGGCAAAACGTTTTACAGCTGCATTGATGTGGAGGCACGATGGCATCGCGGTATCAGATTGTTTGTATGGTGGTCGATCGCGGCAGTCTTAAGGGCGCGGCGGACGAGCTGGGCTATACGCAAAGTGCGGTGAGCCAGGCCGTCAAGGCGCTCGAGCGCGAGCTGGGTACCACGCTTATCGAGCGCGGTAAGCAGGGCGTTTCGCTTACGCGCGACGGCAAGCAGTATCTGCCGTACCTGCGCCAGATCGTGACCGCCGAGGCCGAGCTTGAAGGCAAGCGCCAGGAGCTGCTGGGGCTCTCCTCGACTGATATTCGCATTGCGACGTTTACCAACGTGAGTCGTACCGTGCTGCCGCGTGTGATCCGCGACTTTGGGGCCCTGCACCCGGGCGTGCACTTTACCCTCAAGCAGGGCGATTACACGCGCAACGCCCAGTGGGTGCACGATGGTGTGGTTGACTTTTGCTTTACGGCGCGTGGGTTTACCGCAGGGCTCGAGAAGCGCGTGGTCTATCACGACGAACTGGTGGCGCTGTTACCGACTGCGCACCCGCTGACAGCAAAGGAAAAGGTGACGCTTGCCGACCTAGCGTCCGAGCCGTTTGTGCTGCTGGATGAGGGCGAACAGAGCCTGGTGCTCGATGCATTTGCGGCGCATGGCTTGTCGCCGCACGTGACGAGCGAGGTCACCGACGACTACACCATCATGGCGATGGTGGAGGAGGGTCTAGGCGTGAGCATGCTCTACCGTCGTACTGTGGAGGGCATGCGAGCCGATATTCGCGTGCGGCCCATCGTGCACGCTCCCTCGCGTGACGTAGTGGCAGCCTGGCGCAGCTGGGATACCATGCCCATCGCCACGAGGCGCTTTATCGACTATATGAGCTCGCATATTGTCAATTAATGACTGGCGTGGCTTTGAGTGCGGTGTTTAGCGGGCTGTCGCTTTGGCTTGGGTGGCGCGATAGGTGCGTGCCGGGTGGCAAAGTAGTACCGCCACGACCATAAAGAACGCCGTGGTGCCCAGGCTGATGGGGTAGACCATCATGATGTTCGCAAAGGTGCGGAAGTGCGGGAACACGCAGAACACCCAATAGAAGCGGATGCCGCAGACGCAGATCATGGTGATGAGGGCGGGCGTGAGCGAGATACCAAAGCCGCGCAGGTAGCCGGACATGTTTTCGTAGAACATGCTAAAGGCGTACGCCGGGAAGATCGAACACACGCGGATATAGCCGATCGAGACGATGTTGGGATCGCTGTTGAACAGCGACAAGATCTCGCGTCCCAGGCCGACAATAACGATGATCGTGGTGAGTGCAACGATACCGCCTTCGACCAGGCAGACCTTGAGCGTTTTGGTGCAGCGGTCGATCTGGCGGGCACCGTGGTTTTGTCCCACAAAGGTGGTGCAAGCCTGGCTAAAGCTGTTGAGCAGGTTGTAGCATACGTACTCCAAGCTCATAGCGGCGCTCGATGCCGCCATGACCTCGGTGCCCAGGCTGTTGATAGCAGACTGGATGATGATGTTGGCGACGGCAAAGACGGCGCTCTGGATGCCGGCGGGCAGGCCGATCTTGACGATGCGCTTGAGGGCGACGGGGTCGATAGCCAGGTCGCGCGGGGTGACGCGGACGACGGAGTCGGTCTTGAGCAGGCGGATAAAGAGCGTAGCGGCGCTGACGGTGTAGGCGATGGCGGTGGCGATGGCGACGCCCGCGACGCCCCAGTGGAGTATTGGGACAAAGATGAGGTCCAGGCCAATGTTGAGGACGGTGGACACGGCAAGCGCCTGCAGCGGCATGCGGGTGATGCCGACGGAGCGGAAGATCGCGGCCTCAAAGTTGTAGAGCAAAATCGAGGGCATGCTGAGCAAAAAGACGCGTAGGTAGAGTGAGGCGAGCGGCATGGTCTCGGCGGGAACGTTGAGCGCGGCGAGCATGGGCTCGGCAAAGATCTCGCCCAGCGCGATGACGACAAAGCCCACGAGTGCCATTAAAATCGAGGTATGGACGGCGCGTTTGACCATGTTCTGATCGTTGCGGCCGATAGCGTTGGCGATGACCACATTGGAGCCAAGCGACATGCCAATAAACAGGTTGAGCATAAGACTGGTAAGCGGAATATTGGAGCCGACCGCCGCCATGGCGAGGGTTCCCTGGTCGCCCGAGAAGTTACCGATGATGACCGTGGCGATGAGGTTCGACAGCTGCTCCAAGATGCTCGTGGCGGCCACGGGGAAGGCGAACAGGGGAATATTGCGCCACAGCGAGCCGGTGGTCATGTCAATGTGCTTAGATACGGTGTCAGCCATACGCTCTCAATCTCTAACATGCTATATCGTGCTTATTTGCGCAGACGATGATACTCCTAATGCAACCAGTCGGCACTTAGGGACGTTCCTTTTCTGTCGGCAGCTGGGGACACTCCTTATCTCTTCTAACTAGTCATTCAAGAACGTCCATTACAGTCGAAATTGTCAGCCCGGGACCGTCTCGGGCTACGATTGAGGCGCGCCCAGAACGGGCCGCCGACCGGGCGCCCGCGCACGGCCGAACGTCCCTGCCCCCGAGAGGGCCAGTTGGGTGCTGCC